>JBKDSL010000188.1:0-6308 GCA_046340555.1 Bacteroidota bacterium | reverse complement strand
GCCTTTGAAGAGGCTAATTATGAATTCGAACCGAATAGAATTGCTTAAGACCTTCATTCAGGAGGACCCAACCGATCCATTCAACCATTATGCTCTGGCCTTAGAGTATTTGAAATCGGAGCGTACCGCTGAAGCGAGGACTCTTTTTCAATTTGTATATGAAAACCACCCCGGCTATTTGGCGAACTACTATCAATTCGGCAAGCTAGAAGAAGCATTGGGCAACAACAAAACGGCTTCGGACCTGTATTCGAAAGGGATAGCCGTGGCCCGTAAAAACGGTGATTTAAAAACTGCTTCGGAACTTCAAAGTGCGTTGGATTTAATGGAATAAAAAACGGGCACCCCGAAATGGGATGCCCGTTTTGATAGACTTTCGAATTCCTATTACTGCTTAACGAATTTAGCTGAAACGCTTTTACCAGCGGCATTAAGCACCACGTTATAAATGCCAGCCTGCAAGGAAGCCACATTGATTGAAAGCTTCTGATTTCCTGCAATTTGGAAACCACGACTGATGTCCATAACCTTAGCGCCCTTGGCGTCATAGATTTCGGCATAAACCTGACCTGTTTTCTCGAGGATATAGCTCAGCTCGATTTTCTCTACAGCAGGATTTGGGAAAACGCTCAGAGCCACGTCAGCGGCATTTTCGCTCAAACTTGCAAAAGTTCCGGTAACCAAAATGTCATCCAATGAAATCAGGTTGTCATCATCCGCATCGTGAAGGAAGGCAATGTAGATGGTTTGTCCTTGATATTGGGCAAGGCTGTAGGTGAATGGACGCTGTTCTCCAAAGCTAGCATCAGTGGCAGTTGGGTCAGGTTGAATATAAGTTCCATCTTCACCATGCACGAAGCCAGTGGAGAAAGTGTATGCGCTGAATAATGGACCTTGACCAGTAAGGTATTGACCAGCTTGGAAAGCCACGTCAGTGAAACTGGATTCATTGTTATCAGTAGTAGAAATCAAAACCGAATAACCATCCACATAACTTGGAGTTTGGCGAGGTGCAGATTTCCAACTCAATTGGGCATTTGCATCCACAACTGTGATTGGAGGCAACATAAGCCAATTACGGTTCCCTGGTGCAAATCCTTGCAGCCAAGAAGAACTGTACAAACAACCGTCAGAAGAGTCCACATCAGCGAAACCACCCTCAGCCCAAAACCACTCTTGGGGACGTCCGTTGAAGTCAGGAATTCCATCCGCATCAAGGTTAACCCATGTTTGGTCGTTGCCGCTGTTGATTGGAAGGTAACTTGCGGTGTTGTCGACATCAAAATTCTCATAAACAAGTGTGTCATTTTGGGCATTTACAACACCGGCCAATGACAAAGCACAAATGGAAAGAAGTAGTTTTTTCTTCATTTTTAATTGATTTATAGTTAGTTAAGTTAGTTATGTTAGTTATGTTATTTATTGCAAATTTAATCAATAATATCAATAATTTTTAAATCCATGAACCATTAGGATGAAATTACCTGAATGTACTCTTTCAAATAATCTGATTTTAGTTTGGAGCGGTACTGCATGACAAAACGGGGGTGGTCTAAAACGATAACCTCATTGAATAGCTTAGAAAACGAATCCATGCCCCAAAAAAATGAAGCATTCTTTTTTCCTAGAATAATTACCTTATCTCTCCTAACATGCATTTTCACATGTTGTTTCATGGAATTTTTAATGAGTTCACTCGTTTTATCAATCAACTTGGGTGAATCATAGTAATTGAAGTTCTTGGTGCCTTGCAAAAAACCAAGGGGGCAAACCGAACTCAACAAAACACGCTTATAAAATAACTTAGGCCCTCCGAATGCATTAATCATCTCGTAAATGAAGGAGCTAGAGAGCTCTCTCCTTTTTTCAAAATCATTTGAAACACCACAATCCATTTCCAAGGAATACGGATCAGTGAAGGGGATTCCTGTTATCCCAGCACCGAATCGGCCAGGATTGATACCCAACATCAATATCCTATCAACGTCATCCGAATAAAAAGTATCGCAAAAAACTCGCAAAACCCTTTTGACACCAGGGTCGGAATACGGGTAAATGACCGAATAGCCTTTAGCTAAACCTAAATCAGGGTCAAGCGAAGTCAAAAACCTGTAAAAGGCCTTGGAAGTCTTCAATTACTACTTTATCTTGAAGGACAATGTAGGAATGGATATGGTATTTCCTTTATCGTCAGCTGCTTTAACATCCTTCAATATCAATGCATCGCCGGTCATCCCTTTGGCAACAGCCTCACGAGCACGAATTGGAATACCTCCCTCGCCTACTCCAAACTCACGATTCACCAAAGGCTTTAGCGTGAAAAAACTTACTTGGAAAGTCTGTAAAGCATAACGTTTTCCGTCATCACACTGTACAATCAATGGAGTTGACTCACACCATTTCGTGAGCGCCTCGAATGTCAGAACTTCCACCACTTGGCCGTCCAATACAGGCTTACAAGTTGCAGGAGGACCAGAAATAATATTGGACAAACCAAGTCCGAAAAACAAAACGGTGAACAGGATTAAGTTTTTTTTCATCTTGATATTTTTAGGTTGTTATTGGCTCAAAACTTATTCAATATGTCATTAACCGCATCCTTGTGAATGGTAAATGACATCATCTTTAACTTCACGTAATCGCTGTGGTAAAAATAATAACCCTTGGCATAAGGATTGTTATGAGCACCGCTGCCTGAGTCTTTAATCAAATACCAAGTGCCGTCTTTTCTTTCAGTCCAACCAACCAAATGAACCGCATGGTCGTCGGTGGTTGATCCGTTTGAGAAACGCATTTGACGGGCGCTTTCATCGATATATGCTGAAGGGATATCATATGTGGGAACAACGGCCACCCCTACGGTGCCATAAATACCGGTCTCCGACACATCGCCTCCGATGGCTATACTGTAACCCTTTCTTACGGAACTATCAATTATAGACATGAATACATCCAAAGGAACGTTATAATAAACATCGGAATTCCACCAATTATCAGGCACATCGTATTCAGCCTGTTTCCAATACGGCTTCTCCATCAACGACATGAAATCAACATAGTTGTCTGGATCGAGCTTCAAAACATCTTTCATGTATTGCTGCGGAGAAATCTTTTTGCCTTTATGATCGATTGTTGTGGGAACAGGCCCCATGTAATGGTCCAATATGGATCGGATGGTAGACTCCACCAACTGCTCATCCCATGCAGCCGACTCTTTGACTGATGAGAGATATTTTTTCATTTCAGCGAACATGGCGGTATGATCCAGGAACTGCTGACCTGGACGAAGTCCTGAATAGGCCTCCAATGGAGCCATTCCATACATTTTAGCCATACGGGCAACGGCATTCGTTTCCGACCCTTCATCAAACAATGAAGCACCTCGGGTCCTTACGAACTGTCGAGCCTTGTGAATGGTTTCATGGTATACTATGTATTGTTCCGACAATCGCACGTCCAATCCTGAAATCCTTTTCACTTCCGACTCGTAGAATGAAGTGGTGGAAAAGCTCCAACAGGTATTGGTGGAACCTTGCGAAACGGGTTGACTAGACCATACGGTTTTGAATTCGCCTAAGGACTTTGGTATATCTCGAGAGGAGAAATCCATTTTAAGAGTTTTTTTACTTGGAGCCGCTTGGCCCTTCCTGAACATTTCCGTGCTTTGTTCAATCTGCTGATAGAATTTATTTTCAGCTTCAATGAAATTGGCCTTGTCGCGAACATTTTGGGCAGCGGCTGCAAAAGGAATCATGAACAATATTCCAAGGCAATATTTGAAATTCATCTAGTAAAATTTTCAGCAATTATAAGTAGATTATACAAATTACAGCGAGTTAATTAAACAAGAAAGGCCGGATAAATCCGGCCTCTTGTTTAAGATGTTAAATAACTCGATTAATTCTTCGGATCGTAAATCACATTGTTACCATCATGCTTTCCGGAGTAAATGCGAACACGCTCTTTACGATCAGACTGAACACTGGCGGAGCTAGATTCAGAAGCGGCAGGAGTGGTTTCGGAAGAACTCTCGTCAATTGTTACACGCTCGTTATAAACAGCGTTAGGATCTGAATTTTCTGTTGTTGCAGGTTGCTCGGTAGCATCGCCAGAAGCGGACTGCGTACTTTCATCTGTTTGAGAGAAAGCGGGAACGGCAAGGAAACAGCAGGAAGCGACCATTGCCGATACTAGAAACTTGTTGTTTTTCATTAAGTTAGGTGTAAGGTTTTTATAGTCCAATCGCAAATGTATGTCAATCACCCTATTGGATTATAGCTATCTTCGTTTTGTCCAATAAATTATTGTTTGCGTTTTTTATAATGGATTGATTATCTGATTGCTACTATTTCAAAGGCACATTTTATAGTCCTTCAACGTAAAGTCCGGTCCAATTGTTGCGCAAATTATCAGTTCATTTGGGAGGTTTGATAAAGTTCGTTCTGTAATACTGCTCACCAATTTTCGTTGTCTACATGACTAATAAACTAAATTTGAAGGCATGAAAATCGCACAACTATATCCATTCCTTTTTGTTGCAATCCTTTTTATCCAACCGATTACTGGACACTCTCAAACATTTAAAGTATTCAAGGGTGATACAATAAACCGTACAGATGCGAAGGGCTTGAAACAAGGTGTTTGGAAAAAGTATTATGAAAACGATCAATTATTTTCCAGCACTTTTTACAAGGACGGCAAAGCTTCAGGCACAACAACAACCTTTTATAGGTCGGGGGAAAAACAAAGCGAAATGCTGCACCAAAAGGACGGCAAAACCTCATACATGACAATGTTTTGGCCCAATGGCAAGAAAAAAGCGGTGGGTAAGTACATCGACCAAAAGAAAGACAGCACCTGGAAGTTTTACAGTGAGCTAGACTCCTTAACTGCCATCGAGAATTACAAATCAGGCAAGCCACATGGCGCTTGGACAGTCTATTACTCCAACGGTAAATTATCAGAGGAGACCAATTGGATGGATGGGGTTAAAAATGGTATATCAACCTACTACTTTTCGAATGGAACCATCAAAACCAAAAGCGTATTCAGGAATGGTTCATTGGAAGGCCCTTACTCAATAAACCACCCCAATGGCAAGCCCTACATTAGTGGAGGTTACTCAAAGGGGCTTATGCAAGGACTTTGGAAATACAATGCCGAAAACGGAAATTTAGACTCTGTACATACTTACATCAAAGGAGTCAGACAAATGCCCAAAAATTAGTGTCGCCAAGCACCTTTTCACCTTCAAGATTGACTAAATTCGTGGTTTACCCATTTGGTTTAAAGTGAGCAAGAACGGAAAAATATTGGTTGCCATGAGTGGCGGAATCGACAGTTCAGTCGCAGCCATGATGCTTCACGACGAAGGTTGGGAAGTGGTTGGCATAACCATGAAAACTTGGGACTATACCTCTTCTGGAGCAGGGAAGAAAGAAACCGGATGCTGCAGTTTGGACTCCATCAACGATGCTCGTGAAATTGCCGTCAACAGAGGATTCCACCATTACATTTTGGACATTCGTGCTGAGTTTGGAGAATCGGTAATCGACAATTTTGTAGATGAATACATCTCCGGCAGAACCCCGAACCCGTGTGTTATGTGCAATACGCATATAAAATGGGAAGCCCTATACAAAAGGGCCGAACTTCTCGACTGCGAGTATATCGCAACAGGGCACTATGCCAAAATGAGAGAGGAAAACGGTCGTTTCGTAGTGTCAAAAGGGCTAGACCACAATAAAGACCAAAGCTATGTTTTGTGGGGGCTCAGACAAGAGTTGCTTTCAAAAACTCTTTTCCCCGTTGGAGGATTTCAGAAGTCAGAAATAAGGCAAATGGCTTCCGATTGGGGTTTCAAAGACTTGGCAAACAAAAGCGAAAGCTATGAGATTTGCTTTGTGCCTGATAACGACTATCGTTCATTTCTAAAACATCGTGTTCCGGGCTTAGCCGAAAAAGTAGACGGAGGCGACTTTGTGTCGATGGAAGGAAAACCTTTAGGCAAGCACAAAGGTTATCCATTTTACACCATCGGCCAACGCAAAGGGTTGGAAGTGGCGTTTGGGGAACCCATGTACGTAGTAAAAATCATACCCGACTCCAACACTGTTGTGTTGGGCAGATTTGAAGATCTCGAGAAAAGCAAAATGGGAGTACGTAACGTGAATACCATCAAATACGAAACCATACCTTCCGACATCGAAACCGTCACGAAAATCAGGTACAAGGACCCTGGCACGCTTTCAACTATCAAACACGAAGGAACCAACGCCTCAGTACTATTCCATAAGAATGTCTCTGCC
>JBKDSL010000187.1:0-7959 GCA_046340555.1 Bacteroidota bacterium | reverse complement strand
TTACGGATTGAATCATATCGCCACCGCCTTTGTAAGGAGGCATCTGCTCAAGCCATGATTCTTTGCCGTAGAGGCATCCCACTCCGGTAGGACCAAACATTTTGTGACCCGAGAAAACAAAAAAATCGCAGTCCAACGCTTGCACATCTACTTTTTCGTGTGCTACGGTTTGTGCGCCATCCACCAATACGGGTATGTTTAATTTATGAGCCAATTCGATGATCTCCTTCACGGGATTTATGGTTCCCAACGAATTGGAGGTATGCACCACACTTACCAGCTTCGTTCTTTCCGAAAGTAGCGATGGAACGGCATCCAACAACAACACGCCGTCATCATCCATTGGTATCACTTTCAGCACGGCACCTTTCTCCTCACAAAGCATTTGCCATGGTACGATATTGCTGTGGTGCTCCATCGCACTGATGAGGATTTCATCTCCTTGACCGATGAATTTGCGTCCGAATGTATTAGCTACCAGGTTTATTGAATCAGTGGTTCCGGATGTGAAAACTATTTCCCGTTCCGACTTGGCATTGATGAAATCCCGTACTTGCAATCTCACCTCATCAAACATTCCGGATGCTTTTTGGCTCAAATAATGAACCCCACGATGAATGTTCGCATTGGAATGTGAGTAATAATCGCTCAGGGCTTTGATAACGCTGATTGGTTTTTGAGAAGTAGCAGCATTATCCAGGTAAACCAATGGTTTGCCATACACCAACTCACTTAACACAGGAAAGTCGCTACGAATGGTAGCGGGATCAAAATGCAGCGAGTGGGTTGTGGACATCAACAAAAATCTTATGATTGCATCAACTTCTCCTCGGCAATGGATTGTAAGTTATGCCTAAGGGTTTCCATCTGGATGTGATCAAGAATATCAGCAGCGAAAGCGATGTTCAGCAGGGTTCGGGCCGATTGCTCACCGATTCCTCTGGCGCGCAAATAAAACAACGCTTCGTCATCCAGTTGTCCTGTGGTTGTACCATGTGAGCACTTCACATCATCGGCAAATATTTCAAGCTGTGGCTTGGTGTTCATCTGCGCATCATCCGACAAAAGAATGTTTTTGTTCGATTGATAGGCATTGGTCTTTTGTGCATCCTGGCGGACGAAAATTTTACCGTTGAAAACGCCTGTGGATTTACCACCTAAAACCCCTTTATAAAGTTCATTGCTTTCACAATGGGGCATGGCATGGTCCACCAAAGTATGGTTATCGCAAAGCTGTGCTCCATCCAAAAGGTAAAGTCCGTACATGAACGCATTGCAGTTGGTGCCATTCAAACGGATATGTAAATTGTTTCGAACCAAGTGTCCTCCAGCGGTGATCACTGTAGAGCTGAAGCGACTGTCCTGCTCTTGTTCTACTTGGGTAAAACTGATTTGCGAGGTCAACTCGTTTTCCAGTTGGGCTTTGACCCAGGTGACATTGGCATTGCGTTTCACAAGTACCTCGGTCACGTTGTTGGTTAAACCTTCCGTTGTGTTGCCAAGGGAGTGGTAGCTCTCCACGATTTGTATTGCCGATTCAGGTTCGGCTATGACTAGGTTCCTGGTGCTGGCAGGAGACTCATGTGTGCTTACATAAAGAATGTGAACGGGCTTTTCAATCGATTTCCTCGCTGGTATGTGAATGAAAACGCCATCATTCACAAACGCGGTGTTGAGAGCAACGAATGCTTCGCTTTCGGAACTTGCTATTTTGCCCAAGTTTTGTTTTACCGCCGCATCATTTCGAACGGTGGCTAGGCTGCTGATGGTGAAGTCTGATGGAAGGTTGGTCGACAATGATTCTTGGAACAATCCGTTCTCAAAAACCAGCAAGGTTACATCGTTACCAGCCAATAATAATTGCACGATATCCGATGGCCTCAGTCTGCTTTCGGGCGTAGCGTGGTGTTGCTTGTTCAGTTTGTCGGCAATCTCCTTTACACTGGTATACTTCCATTCTTCGTTGCTCGTGTTGGGAAAGCCGATTTTTTGGAATGATTCAATTGCTTCGGAACGGGTTTCCGCCAATGCGTCCGACCTAAGGTCGAATGAATCAAAGCCGCTGATGATGTTATCTGATGTGTTCACTTTACGTCTGCTGTATTGCTCCTTTAATTATGCTTCAACTTCATCTTTGATCCAATCGTATCCTTTTTCTTCAAGCTCCAAGGCCAATTCTTTTGTGCCTGATTTTACAATACGACCTTTGTATAACACATGCACGAAATCGGGTACGATATAATCGAGCAAACGCTGGTAGTGCGTGATTACCAGGAATGAACGGTTGCCATCGCGCAAAGCGTTTACGCCCCCAGCTACAATGCGAAGGGCATCTATGTCAAGGCCGGAGTCGGTCTCATCCAGAATTGCCAATTTGGGTTCCAGCATGGCCATTTGGAAGATTTCGTTACGCTTTTTTTCTCCGCCACTGAATCCTTCGTTCACTGAACGCGACGTCATCTGTCGGTCCATCTCAACGAGTTTCATCTTCTCTTTCATCAATACGAGGAAATCTTTGGAGTCGAGGGGCTCCAAGCCTTTTGACTTCCTGACTTCGTTCACTGCTGTCTTCAAGAAGTTGGCGTTGCTCACACCAGGAATTTCTACAGGGTATTGGAAGGCCAGGAAAACCCCGGCTCGCGCACGATCTTCAGGAGACATGTCCAACAAATCCTGTCCGTCGAATACCACTTCTCCTCCGGTTACTTCATAGTCTTCCCGACCTGCAAGTACCGACGCGAGCGTACTCTTGCCTGAACCATTCGGCCCCATGATGGCATGCACTTCTCCAGGTTTAATATCCAAATTCAATCCACGTAAAATCTCCTTTTCTTCTACTCTGGCCTGAAGGTTTTTTATACTAAGCATCTTTATTTGAGTTTTATTTTTTAAAAATCGCCAATCGTCAATCGCCAATCGTCAATCGTCAATCGAATTATCCTACACTTCCCTCCAACGAAACCGCCAACAGCTTCTGTGCTTCCACCGCAAACTCCATGGGCAGTTGGTTGAACACTTCTTTGCAATAACCGTTAACGATCAATCCTATGGCATCCTCGGTTGCGATTCCTCGCTGGTTGCAATAGAATATTTGGTCTTCACCGACTTTTGAGGTGGTAGCTTCGTGTTCTACCTTGGCAGTCTTGTTATGCACTTCGATATATGGGAATGTATGGGCTCCGCATCGGTCGCCCAATAGAAGAGAGTCACATTGGCTGAAGTTTCGGGCTCCATCGGCTTTCTTATTCACCTTAACCAAACCTCTGTAGCTGTTGTGGCTTTTTCCGCCGCTGATCCCTTTGGATATAATCGTGCTGCGGGTATTTCTTCCGATATGGATCATTTTCGTTCCAGTATCCGCTTGCTGCATGTTGTTGGTTACGGCAACAGAATAGAATTCTCCAATAGAGTTGTCGCCTTTGAGAATCACACTCGGATATTTCCAAGTTATGGCAGAGCCTGTCTCTACTTGTGTCCACGATATTTTTGAATTATCACCTAAGCAAATGCCTCGCTTGGTAACAAAGTTGAAGATTCCTCCTTTTCCTTCCTTATCGCCAGGATACCAGTTTTGTACAGTCGAATATTTCACTTGCGCATCTTTGTGTGCAACGATTTCGACTACTGCAGCGTGAAGCTGGTTTTCATCTCGCATGGGAGCTGTACAACCTTCCAGGTAACTTACGTAAGCCCCTTCTTCGGCTACGATCAAGGTGCGCTCGAACTGACCAGTGCCTGCGGAGTTGATACGGAAGTATGTCGACAATTCCATCGGGCAGCGTACACCTTTTGGTATGTAGCAGAATGAGCCATCGCTGAAAACGGCAGAGTTCAAGGCTGCATAAAAGTTGTCGGTAGCTGGAACCACCGAACCTATGTATTTTCTTATCAGTTCAGGATGCTCATGCACAGCCTCGCTGAAAGAAGAAAAGATGATGCCAAGCTTGGCAAGCTCCTCGCGGAATGTGGTCTTGACCGAAACACTATCGATAACCGCATCAACAGCTACATTCGCTAAACGCTTCTGCTCTTCGAGTGAAATACCCAACTTGTCAAATGTTGCCTTGATTTCCGGATCGAGTTCGTCCAAGCTGTCCAATTGTTTCTTGGGCTTTGGAGCCGAATAATAGATAATGTCTTGGAAATCCACTTTGAGGTATGTGACATTCGGCCAAACGGGCTCGGTCATTTCCTGCCATTGACGGAATGCTTTCAATCGCCACTCTAACAGCCACTCGGGTTCGTTCTTCTTCTTTGATATGAAACGCACGATATCCTCATTCAATCCTTTCGGGGCATTTTCGGATTCTATGTCCGAAACAAACCCCCATTTGTATTCCGAGGACGCAATCTCGTCTAATATCTTCTGGTCGTCTGACATCTCTTTTTATTTAGACTGATTCAAAGGGTAGGGTCAAAAAAAATCAAACGGCAAAACTCTCGCCACAGCCACAGGTGCGTGTTGCGTTTGGATTGTTGAACACGAACCCTTTGCCGTTGAGTCCGTCTGTAAATTCCAATTGGGTGCCTATGAGATAAAGGAAGCTTTTTTTATCGCAAACCAACTTCACCCCCTTGTCCTCAAACACCTTGTCGTCTGGCTTTTGCACAGTATCAAAGTCAAGCACATAAGAAAGGCCTGAGCATCCACCACCGGCAACTCCCACGCGCACAAAGGCTTCCTCAGGATGTTTGCCTTCGGCTTTGAGCGAAACAAATTTTTATTTGGCTGTATCCGTCACTGTTATCATGGATTCTTGATATTTAGCTAATTAGAGTGCAAAGGTACGTCATTTTTACTCACTTGTAAACACCTGTTCAAAGCAATTGTTTCGATTTCGGATGGCTTGGACATGAATGAAAAAGACCCCCGAATCTCGGAGGTCTTTTTATGGGGTAATCTGTTGAATTACAACTATTCAACAATCAATCGTTGTTGGCCTTGTATCTGGTTTCCTGAAACATCTAAAATGTAGATTCCAGCAGGTACATTTTGAAGTTCAAAGGTCAAGTTGGTATCTCCGGCATCAACTTCGGAAATTTCTTGTTGTACGATGCGTCCAGCAACATCCGTCAAGCGGATTTGCAAGCGATCCTGTACTGGTGAGTTGAAACGGATTTGAACCTGGTCTTTGGCAGGGATTGGGAATACGGTCATGGGCAAGGATTGTATCGGCTCTCCTATGCCGGTGTTGCCTGGCACTACATTGATGGTGATAGGGGCACCGCCTTGCAAACGAAGCAATGCAAATGAATAGCACACGCTATCTGTACAACCTTGGCTATCTGAAATGAACAAGCATATTGTGTAGGTGCCTGGGCCGGCGTAGGTGTGGCTTGGATATGCACCAGTACTGCTGGTTCCATCACCCCAATTCCAAGTGTAGGTAAGAGGTCCGTTACCGTATGCTAGGTTAACGCCGATATAGGTGTGTAGTTGTGTGGAGTCTGGGTAGATGGCAAAGTTGGCGCTGCAGCTGAGGGTGTTGCCCACAACAATGGTTTGCAAACTGGAGCAGGTTAACCCGGCTGAATTAACAACGGTCAAAATAACTTGGTAGGTTCCGCCTTGAGCATAAACGTGGTTGGGGTTGGCCAATGATGATGTGGTGCCATCGCCAAAATTCCATGACCAAGAAACGTTGCCAGTGCCGGTGGGGGTGAAAAAGTAACCACCTGCGGGTGATGACTGATAAGTGAAATTCGCATTGCAAGGAAGGCCTGATCCGGGAACATAAATGGAGTCACAATAAGTATCGGAGCACGATTGTGCATTATTGTAGATATTCAAGCAAGCATAAATCCAACCTGTGAAACTGGATGGGATATATACGTTTGGTTGCGATGATGAAACGCCATTGCTGAAGGTCCATGCATAGGAAAGTCCGGAACCTGTAGATGTGTTTTGGAAGTACACGCCACCGGTAGAATCTGGGAACGCTTGGAAAGATGCGGTACAGCTAGAGCTAGCCGCAATAGTGATGGTCTGGCAGCTGGTGCATGTAGCGCCACCGTATGCGATGGACAAGCAAGCGTTGTACACGCCAGGATTGGCATATGCGTGGTTGGGATATTGCTGGGTGGAAGTACTTCCATCACCAAAGTTCCAGAGGTAGGATGCGCCGGTGGTAACCACAGGGTAGAAGGAGGCACTACCAGCTTGTACATTGGCGGTGAAATTGGAATTACAAGGAAGCGTGTTGCCAATAACAATAGTATCGCAATACTGCGATGAACATGCATTTGGTCCTGTGGTAATGGTAAGGCACACGTAGTAGGCCCCTGGAGCGAATGCAGTCACCGGGTTCTGTTGTGTAGAACTAAGACCGTTTCCGAATGTCCAAGAATATCCGGTGATGTTGCCAGACGAAACATAGGAGGAGTCGAAGAACTGCACCTGTGTACCATTAGGGTTGGTAGAGCCTACAGAGTAAACGAAGCCGGCCTGGCAGAATACCTGGGCGTTTGCGCTCCATGCAGTCGTAAGCAGCATTACCGCTAAGGCAAGGGTTTTGTAGAGTTTGTTCATGATATGTGTTTGAATGGGTTTATTTTTAATGTACAAACTTAAACAGAATTTTCTGTTTAATATGCTACAATTTTCGGTTTATGTCAAATAAATGGAATTTTGATTATGTATTTATAGATCTGAAAAACAGTAAAATATGAGTTTTGGAATCATTAATAAATCGGATTGATGATCAAAAGTTCAAGATTCGCATTCGCATCCTGATTAAGTGGTTATTTTAGCCGTTAGCTATGCTTGAACCAGGACTATACTTAGTGCCAACGCCGCTCGGCAATCTTGAAGACATAACATTGCGTGCCATCCGATACTTAAAGGAGGCCGACATGATTTTTGCTGAGGACACGCGTACAACAAGGGTGTTGATGCAACATTTGGGCATCGACAAAAAAGTGATGGCGCATCACCAGCACAACGAGCATCAGTCGGCGCCTGAAGTGGTGCGATTGATTCAAGCCGGTAATGCAGTGGTTTTGGTGAGTGATGCAGGTACGCCGGGTATCTCCGATCCTGGATTTTTGTTGGTGCGTGAAGCGCTCAAGGTGGATTGTCATGTAGAGTGTTTACCTGGCCCTACGGCTTTCGTTCCTGCGTTGGTGATATCCGGCATGCCATGCGACCGATTCCATTTCGAAGGATTCTTGCCGATGAAAAAAGGTCGTCAAACCAGGTTGCAATTGCTTGCGCAGATGACGGAGACGGTAGTGATATATGAGTCGCCACACAAAATCATCAAAACACTAGAGCAAATCGTAGGGTTTTTCGGACCTGATAGGAAGGTCAGTCTGTCACGTGAGATTTCTAAACTATACGAAGAAACCCTCAGAGGAACCGCCATCGAACTACTCGAACATTTTAAAACACACGAACCAAGAGGGGAGATGGTGGTGGTGGTAAAAGGGTTGGAGGATTAACGGTTTCTCATGAACAAACCTCCTCGTGTTGTATTCATTTTAATATTGCCAAGTGAATATAGGGCATGGGCTTCCGATGAATGGATTCGTCGAATACTTTTCCATAATCTGAGCTAGTGGCTTTTCATATAGTTTTTTGCAATTTGAAATTAAGACATTTATTAATGAAGTTAAATTTGACCATGAAAAATAACCGCAAAGCATTTTTATCTTTCATTGTGTGGCTTCTGTTTATCGGATCAGCACATGCACAAAGAGAGAATTGGGTCATCAATGAGTATACTACAATCAATAAATTATATGGCGGTTTCAATTCTGTAATAACAATTCCTGTCGATAGTTTCGTTGCTTCTTCGTTGGCATCTGCTAGGGTGGGTTCAGTCATCACACAAAAGATCAGCAATGTTTTTTTAGTGGAGACTCAGGCGGCATTTCAGATAAACAGTAAAAATATTGCCGGCTCATTTCCCGCATTTGAGTTCATAACTATATTCAATGACCATTGGCAGATTCGCGGAG
>JBKDSL010000186.1:0-3352 GCA_046340555.1 Bacteroidota bacterium | reverse complement strand
GTATGCCTGCGCTTTTGTAAATGGCTAGTTTTTCATCAAGTGAAGGGGTTACAATAGAACTGCCAAATCCTAATTTAACCAAATCCGTGTACGGGCCCTGGCCTTGAATGAAGTCTTCGGTTTCTCTTAAACCCAACCCCTTGTCCATAACCATGGTAATACCATGGTTTCTAGGTTTGTTTGTTCTTTCGGGAAGTAAACTAAGTTCAAAGTTCATCAGATGTCGCTTTTAGATGCGATCATTCTAATAATATTACGATCGTTCCTTAGTGAGGGCATCAATTCGAAAATCATCATGTAATTACGGTCATCACGTTCTAGTGCGGCAGCGAGAAAATCATATGCCTCCTGTATCCTACCGGCTGCGTAAAGGTTAACCGTTTGACGATATAGAAGTTCAGCACATTGAGGATGCATTGACAAACCACGGTTTGTGGATTCAACTGCATCATCTGGATTTCCCGTTTCGGTCAAAAAATGTGACTGTGAAAGCCAAGCGTCGATGTGGGATGGGAATTCTTCCACAATTCGCGTATACAAATCACCCGCTTCTGTGATATTGTTAAGATTGAATTCACAGTCGGCTAGTAACAGCCAAAACTCGGGATTTGTATGGTCTTTCTCAATGGCTTTACGGACGTAGTGAATGGCCTCATACCAGCGCTCTTCATATTCAAGTGTTAGCGAAATACCATACCATGCTTGGGCCATTTCAGGCAGCAATTTTACAGACTTCTTGTAGTAGGTCCTAGCTTCATCCATTTTCTCAAGCTTCTCATAACATTCAGCTATGTTGAAGTAAGTGATGCCGTCAGGATTATAATATTCAAAGGTTTGTATGTATTTATTGATGGCTTCTTCATACTCACCAAGCATAGCCAAAACATGAGCCTTGTCTAAGTGGGCTGGTGCGAAATCGTCTTTTATCAGAATGCAATAGTCGAAGGCGTTTAATGCATCTTCAAGCGAACCCAAACGGCAATAAACATCCCCAAGATTGTACCAAGCTGCATACGAGTAAGGGTCTTTGTCGATTAGCCCTTTGAAAATATCAACACCATCCTGTAGTCGTCCTCCTAAGGCGAGACAAGCAGTGAGCTCCTCCATCGCAATTTCATAATTAGGATTTTTGTCGAGGGCCTTCAAGAAATAAGTTACAGCTCGATTGTAATTCTGCATGTTCTGGTAAGTGATAGCCATGCTGAAAAACACTTCCTCACTGAATTCGGAAAGTGGAAGTGCGTTCTTGAAACAGTCTAGCGCTTCTTCGTATTTGCCCAATGAGTTGAAAACATTACCCCTTACCATGAACATCTCAGGGTCGAAAGGATTCAGTCGCTCGACCTTTTCCAATGTCTCCAATGCCTTCAGATCATGCCCGGTTAAAGCGTACAGATGAGCTTGCTTTAACAAGAGATTGGCAGAATCAGGATGCAGGGTGGACGCGTAAGTGGAAACTTCAGTGGCACGGGTAAATTGACCCTTCTCTACGTAAAAATCCAGGATTTTAATCAATGTGTCTACATCGAAGAAATAACGATCCTTTTTGCGGATCATCTCCTCAAAACGGGTCACATCCGTATCCGTCTCATCCTCGTGTCCAAACCCGTCGTTAAAGTTATTTTCCTCTTCCATAGCAGTTACTCTTCCTTACAAAGTTAAGGATATTAACCCCGCAACGCCATACCCCATTCCAAGTTATCCACACGATTGTGTTATGATTATCTATATTCTTGAAAATGAATGATAAAAAGGTCTAAAGTAGCAAGGCCTTGCAGCGACTTAGTGGGTATAATGAGCTAAATTTGCCCATTATGGTGCTGCGGAATCTACAACTTCTGAACTTCAGGAATTACAGTGATTTGAATCTGGATTTCTGTAATGGGTTGAATTGTCTTACCGGGTTAAATGGTAGTGGCAAGACAAACCTGCTTGATGCCATACATTATCTATCAATGACACGAAGTTTTTTTCATGCAAGCGACTCACAAAGTGTCAAACACGGCGAGAATGCTATGATGGTAAGGGGGGAGTTCTTGTCAAATGAATCTGTAGACGTTATACTGTGTGCAATCAAAAGCGGTCAAAAAAAGACTTTCAAATACAACGACACAGAATACGACAGATTAAGCAACCATATTGGCTTGATCCCAATAGTTGTAATTGCTCCTTCCGATATAGAAATGGCCCTTGGTGGAGGTGAGGGTAGGAGAAGGTTCATGGATGCACTCGTTTCACAATACGACCGTAATTATTTACAACATCTCATCAGGTACTCGGAAACATTGTCTCAACGAAATTCCTTATTGAAACAATTTGCCTCAAAAGGATATGCCGACTGGTCTCTTATGTCTGTTTATGATGAGCAATTGGGTGCATCGTGTAAGCAAATCACAATGATTAGAAAGCGGTTTGTAGATGAATTCAACCCCATTTTCGCAAAGTATTACGCTGAGCTTTCGGATGGAAAGGAAGTTCCAGGCTTGAATTATATGTCACAGGTCAGTGGCGAAAACCTTATAGATAAGCTTATGGAGAACAGATCAAGGGATCTTGATCTTCAATATACTTCTATTGGATGTCATAGAGATGATTTGGAATTTGAAGCTAATGGTCTACCTCTGAAAAAGTACGCTTCCCAAGGACAATTGAAAACCTACATGTGTGCTATTCGTTTAGCTCAGTTTGAATTACTGGCCATTCATTCCGGTAAAAAGCCTTTGCTCTTGCTTGACGACGTATTCGATCGATTGGATAATGCAAGGGTTCATAGATTACTTGAATTGGTTTGTAGCCCCTTTTTCGGTCAGGTTTTTTTGTCGCACACCGATATGGAAAGGCTTCAATTAATTTTGAAATCACTCAATGCCGAATTCCGTATATTTGATGTGAAAGGCCATAAGGTATACATGAATCCAACGAATTGAAAAATGAGAAACCATTCCGAAAACAGTCTAGGTGATGTAATTCGACAGCTTGCTGATGAATACAATCTCAAAGACCGACTCAATCAGGTGTCTGTTGTCAGGCTTTGGGAAGAAATACTAGGGTCTATGGTTGGTCGTAATACCAAGGAAATTCGTTTTCAAGACGGAACATTACGAGTGCGTATCGAATCTTCCGCACTCAGGCAAGAATTGGAATTCCAAAAAAACGAAATCGTAACCAAGCTGAATGACAGCCTAGGTCATATGGTGGTCAAGGAATTGGTGCTTTGCTGATTTCCTTTCAGAACTGCTCGGTTTTCGCAAAGTAAAACGAGCCTTCAATTTCTGCGTTCGCATCACTATCAGAACCATGTACCGCATTTGCATCAATCGATTTGGCGAATAAATTGCGGATAGTACCTGGC
>JBKDSL010000185.1:0-22898 GCA_046340555.1 Bacteroidota bacterium | reverse complement strand
ACCAGCATATCTATTATCTGCGAACGGCCGCCATCACCAGGGTTCGTTTCGCTGCGGCGGATTCAAGCATTGATTTGGAAAAAATGAAATTAGGCATTTCTGCCGCTGTTCCTGGCTGGAATTTCTCGGGCTCAACCGATCAATTGATCACTTCTTTGGAAAAAGCCGACTCACAACAAAACAACACCAATTTCAAAAATGATGCACCGGTCATTTTTTACCGAAGTAAGCCAGCGGTGCTAGTCCTCGTTGATGGAGATCCGAAACTACAGCCCATCGATGGCTCAGACGTACAACAATTGGTAAACACTCCTTTTCTGATCTTCAAATACGGAAAAGATAAGTCCTATTTCATGTATGGCGGCGACCAATGGATGAACGCCGCTTCGGTAACTACGGGATGGACTGCTACAAAAGACGTACCCGGTCCGGTCAAAAAGGCCATGGAAAAAAACAAGCAACCATCCGACACAACCAACCAAATACCGAAAGCCGATGACGGTGTGGTTCCGGAAATAATTGTGTCAACGATACCTGCCGAGCTGATTCAAACCAAAGGAAACCCGAATTTCGTTCCGGTCAATGGCACCGGATTATTGTATGCCGAGAACACAGACGATTACATATTCAAAGATATTGCCACTCAAAAATCCTTCATCCTGAAATCGGGCCGATGGTATACCTCGCTTGCAATGGAGGGCCCTTGGCTGTATGTCAACCCCGATAGCTTGCCCGCCGACTTTGCCAAAATCCCTCCCGGATCGGACGTAGATGCAGTGCTGGCTAGCGTGCCGGGAACTCCGCAAGCCAAGGATGCGGTGTTGGATGCACAAGTACCTCAAACGGCTACGGTGGACCGTAAAACTGCAGGAAAAAATGTTTCTGTAACCTATGATGGCGAACCAAAATTCGAACCAATCAAAGGAACGTCTTTGTACCTTGCTGATAACGCTTCGAAAACGGTATTGCGTTCGGGCCCCATCTACTACTTGATCGATAATGGTATTTGGTTCGAAGGCAAAAGCGCTAATGGTCCATGGGAGGTGAGCACCTCTCGTCCTACCGATGTGGATAAGATTCCTGCAAGCAGCTCCGCTTATAACACCAAGTATGTTTACATCTACGACCACACTCCCGACGTGGTTTATGTAGGATATACACCCGGTTACATGGGAGCTTATGTTTATGGACCTACAGTGGTGTATGGCACAGGATGGTATTACAGCCCTTGGTATGGAACCACCTATTATGCCAGACCTTGTACCTGGGGATTCG
This sequence comes from Bacteroidota bacterium, assembly GCA_046340555.1. GTDB lineage: Bacteria > Bacteroidota > Bacteroidia > AKYH767-A > OLB10 > JALRAP01. The sequence continues at coordinate 21,623 of JBKDSL010000185.1, read as the reverse complement.
GCATGCACTATTCACCATGGACCGGTTGGAGCATGTCCGTCGGTTATACTGCCGGACCATGGAGCTTTGGTTTCGGTGGACCTGCTTATGCCTATGGTGGTGGATGGTTTGGACCACCCATGTATTACCCCCACTATTATTATCCTCCACGATATTACGGTCCAACACGCGGCTATTATGGTCCACGTCCCGGAACAGCAGCGGGCAGGCCCGGATATGCCGGCGGTGGAATACCATCGAATTACAACGGCCCACGACAAAACATCTACAACCGACCAGGTGGTAACAGTGGTGTCACTTCCGGAATGCCTCGTAGGGCAGATGGCGGAAACAATGGAGGAAGGGCCGGCGGGCTGAATCCCAGTACACGACCCAACAACGTTTACTCAGACAAGGCAGGAAACGTATTCAAAAACGAGAATGGAGGATGGCAACAGCACAATGGTGGTCAATGGGAAAACTCTAACCCGTCTTCCATCAAAGGTGCCGGAGGCATGATGAATGAGCCAGCGAATCGGGATCGGGCTACTCAAAGGTTCAACGGATTCCAAGAAAACCGTGGCTCCTTCAATGGAGGAGGTGTTTCAAGGCCCGGCGGTATGGGTGGTGGCGGAAGAGGATTGCCTAGAAGGTAAGGAGCTCTTTTCTTGCAGTTAAACAAAAAAGTCCATGCAATCAAGCATGGACTTTTTACATAAATGGGTTTGGTTATTTCCTGCTCGGATTAATTGTCCAAGTCCTTCATCAGGTTGATATAGATTCCTGCGTTGAAACTTGCAGAGAAGATTACAGAGGAGGAAGACAAACCCGCAGTGGTTCCATATTGAGGACTCCAACCGATTTGAGTCTCTGAGAAATAAAACGGCATGAGCATCTGGGCTTGGAAGCGGGCTCCAATACGATCGGTGATATCAAGCTTAGCACCGCCCACGAATGAAGCGGTAAAGCGGACCTCGCTGGTTGTGAATTGTGGAACCAACACCGTAGTTCCCATCAAAACACCACCGTATGGACGCAATCTTCCAGAATGCGCCTCTTTGATCGGACCCAATAGGATATTGTGCATTTCAAGTGTCCCCGCATCAAACTGCCTGTTAAGCGTATAATCGAAATAACTCAAATCAGCACTTTTGTAGTTGTATTGAAGTTCAATCCATGAATTACGGTATATGTTGGTGCCGCCTGGACCTTGTCCAAAACTTAGTGTGCCACCATAACTGGTTCCGGACAGTGTTCTGAATTTACCGAAATATAATTCAAGTGAGGCCGGGGTTTGGTGTCCGATATAAGTACCCAATTGTATGTTCTGGCCAATCGATACAGAACTTGCAATCAAGAAAAAGGACATTAGGGATAAGAATTTTTTCATTTTTTTATGTGATTTGGTTTAACGAATTCAAAGAAGCGGATTTTTTAAAAACAATCGCCAAATACTTGAAAATATTTCCATGAAAATGATAGCAAATAATCTTGCATTAAATGATCAATTATGAGCTATATTTCATATGTTTGTAGGTAAGATACAGTAAAATACTCAATCAATTGCCTTGTATATATTATGACCAAAACACTCCAATCTAGGTACAACCGTTTTGTTGATAATTTAATAAGTCCGTTGATTTCGATATGCCTCACATTAACGGTGGTCTCTGCTCAAGCTCAATCAAACTTTGTCAGCACCGACCCATTTCTTCCTGCTTTCGGAACGGTTGAATTGCACTATGAACGACAGATCTTGCCTAGGATAAGCGCAGGTATCGGTATCGGAAACAAGTTTTCTTCCGGGTTGCTGAAGATCTCCGGCATGGATGGTGAGCGAATACAATCGGATGACATTTCTTTCACTGGTATTCGCCTGATGCCGGAGTTCCGATGGTATGTGAATACTGCCGACAAAGGTTTAACCGGATTATATTTCGGCATGTATTACAAATATCAAAGCAACAACAGCTCCATTACAAGTGAGTACACCCCTGTTACTGGCGATGATGCCAAGGTTGATTTGGACATCAGTATACAAACACATGCCGTGGGATTGGAAATGGGTTACAAGCTTTTTGTTGCGAAACGATTCTTTGCAGATTTCATAATCGGTGGTTTGGGCATAGCGAAAAGCCGTTTCGATATTGAAATCAAATCAGATATCCCAGAAGGATATTTCAATGCTCTATCGGATGAAGTAAGCAATTTCTCCATACTTGAACCAATAACGCCGAACGTAAAAATAAAGGATGCCGGTATTGCGGGTGACTTCTTGCTACCCTCCCTTCGCTATGGTATCAAATTCGGAATTGCATTCTGAAATTTTAAAAAATAAACCTACCTGCCACCAAGAAACCGTGGTGCTCATATCTGATTTCCTTGATAAGAAAAGGTAATCGTGAATCGTCCCCCGAAGTAGAGCTTCGCACACTTCGAGGTTAAATAGTAAACCGTACATCGTCAATCGTACATGGTAAATCGATTCCCTATTTTCCGCCTTCGCCCACAAAATGATTTTCTTCATCTCTGAAGAGAACATTGAATGTTGTTAGGCTGCCGTAGATGCGGGTGATGTATTGCTGCAAATTTATTTTCTCTTCGTCTGACAAGTTTTCACTTGCGTTGACGCGTTGTTCCATTACGCGAAGGCGGTCTCGCAGCATGACAATTTTATTGAAGAAGTTGTCGATTGGAACCTCTTTGGATTTGTGTGTAGGGTTGGCAGGCTGAAGAACCATTTTGCCACCAGTCCAACGTGAACCCATATGCACGGTTTCCTGCAAATCGGAATGTCGCTTGATGACATTGGTGATGATGCGCTCCACATCTTGTAGGCTTACCAGCCCTTCCTCCTGCTCCACAGCATCGAAGATTTCCAATCCCGTATAGTTTTTCGAAACCTCGGTGCGTCCCCGCTCCATGAAAACGATGATATAGGTTTTAGACTTTACATTGATGATGACTCCTTCGCCAAACTCGGTATGTCTTATGCGGGAGCCAATTCCAGGTTGGATGTCGGACATGGTGGATATTGATTAGAATGGAATTTTATTACGCAGTAAAATTAAACAAATTCATCAATCGCATCACAACTCCTCCGGCAATCCGCATACCCGATCCTTACACACATAAAGAAGCGTTTTGCCATCTTGAAGCCTGTTCTTGGTCGCAGGAGTTTGCCCCTTTTCAACAGTTCCATCGAAAACCACATAAGGCTCGTAGTATTTTTGATTCCGTTCCAAAATGTGCCGTATTGAATCTCGACCACATATGACCTTTTCTATTTTGGGTAATTGCATCCCGAAAATCAAATCCAGCCAGTTACTGAAAGCGCTGCCATAACCTGAAACCATAGGTAATACCATTTGTATCATGTCGCGGCATTTAATTTCCCATTCGGCGTTGCCTGTGTAATAGGAAAGTCTCGATAGATTATGCGCCATTTGGGAATTGGATGCTGGAATCACATTATCTTGATACTCGAGCTTGGATACAAACAAGGGGGCATCCAAATCGGAGGTGAATCGAAACAGATTGGCAGAACCATCATAAAAATGTTCCAAAGCGTATGTAGTCAAATTCGAAGCCGTCTCTACGTACGTATAATCCAATGTAACTACATAAAGATCCAACGCAGACGATATCGTAAAAGCATAGTCTTCCAAGAATCCGTTGATGGCCTCGCTGCCCGGCTTCCAAGAATGATGTAGTCCTCCATCTTTCCTCCTCATTTGAGTCATCAGGAAATTGAATACGGTTGTCGCCCGATCCAAAAACCTTTCATCACCAAATGCCTGATATGCATCCACAAAACCGGAAACAGCCAAAGCATTCCAAGATGTTAACAGCTTGTCATCGAGTCCTGGCCTGATTCTGTTATTTCGAGACTGCAACATCTTGTCTCGGATAACATCTATTCTTTCACGAAGTTCTTCGGTTGGCACCCTAAATCGTTCGGCTATTTCTTCATCCGAATCATGACGCAACGGGATGTGATTTTCATGTTCCCAAAATCCTCTGCTATTAATGTTGAAATAAGCAGCGGCCAGCTCCGCATCATCACCAAGCAATGATTTGATTTCAGCTTCTGTCCACACATAAAACTTGCCCTCCTCCCCTTCTGAATCGGCATCCAAGGCCGAATACAATCCACCTTCAGGTGATAACCATTCTCGCTCCATGAACGAAGCGGTCTGATATACGATATCCCTATACAACGGATCATTCCAGCAGCGGTAAGCCTCTGCGTAAAGCGACAACAACTGTGCGTTATCATAAAGCATCTTCTCGAAATGTGGCACCTTCCATATGCCGTCCACTGAATATCTGGCGAAGCCACCACCGATTTGATCGTAAATCCCTCCAAAAGCCATTTTCTTCAATGTGAGTTGCACCTGCGCCATCAAGTCATCGTCTTGATGAACGAATGCGTAGCGCATTAAAAAGAGATAGTTGTTAGGTAATGGGAACTTGGGAGCCCGATCCGGGCCGCCCTCGTGATAATCAAGCAACTTTTTCCATTTGACAACGGCTTCGTGCACGATTTCTGTATCAGGTTGATTATCTACTGATGGCTTCAGTTCGTCGGAAACAGCCACACCATCTGTCAGCTGTCTGGCATATTCTTCCAAACGATTCCGATCTCCTCTATACATGGAAGCCAGATTCCCCAACACCTCCATCCATTGTTTCTTAGGAAAATATGTGCCGCCATAAACAGGACGACCATCAGGCAAGGCAAAACAATTTAACGGCCAACCACCTCTACCAGTCAATAATTGCACAGCCGACATATACACTTGGTCGATATCGGGTCGCTCTTCACGATCCACTTTGATGCAAACAAAAAAATCATTCATCAAAGCAGCCACATCTTCGTTTTCAAAACACTCATGCTCCATTACATGACACCAATGACATGCACTGTAGCCAACACTTATTAATAGAAGCTTGTCTTCCTTTTTCGCTTTATCCAGTGCCTCATCACACCAAGGATACCATTCAACAGGGTTATAAGCATGCTGTAAGAGATAAGGACTGGCAGCATATATCAACTTATTCGGTTTGGAGTTCATGGTGCGAAGGTAAAACAAACAAACATCAGCTTTTTACCATGATGGGTATCATGGTTGGCTGAAGAAGGGCATTATAATTTGGCACCATCAAAAATGAACCCCAAAGGACTACATATCGAACGCAGATTCACCAGCGGTGAACAAGGCGCTTTACAGAGTTTGCCAAAGGACCCATATTCGCTATTTGAGTATGAAAAACGAATGGTGGAAGGCAGCCATGAAAGTGAAACCATAGAAGTAGAAGTACCTAAACATTGGTCGGATATGGCTGCGCACATTCTGGCCACGCATTACTTAATAAACATCGAAACCGAAGGAAAAAAGATTCACGAAAATTCGGTGAAGCAGGTGGTTGCGAGGTTGTCCAACAGTTGGGCACGATGGGGTTTTGAGTTGGGTTATTTTGCCTCTTGGGAGGATGCGCAAGCATTGCAAGACGAAACCGCTTACATGCTCCTGGCACAAATGGCGGCACCCAACTCGCCACAATGGTTCAATACAGGTATCTACACTGAATATGGAATCAAAGGGCAACCGCAAGGACATTATTATGCAGAACCCGAAACCGGACACGTGCATCCATCCACATCGGCATGGGAAAGGCCGCAGGTGCATGCATGCTTCATACAATCAGTGAATGACAATCTGGTAGGTGATGCCGGCATCATGGATTTGTGGATGCGTGAGGCAAGAGTATTCAAATTCGGCAGTGGTACAGGAAGCAACTTCTCCGCATTGCGTGGCAAAGGGGAAACGTTGGAAGGCGGTGGTGCCTCATCCGGATTGGTTTCCTTCCTAAAAGTAGGTGATGCCGCCGCTGGAGCCATACGTTCAGGGGGCGCAACACGGAGAGCCGCAAAGATGGTTACTATAGACATGGACCATCCTGACATCCTTGAATTCATCCGCTGGAAAGCGAAGGAAGAGGAGAAAGCCCAAGCACTCATACAGGCAGGCTTCACTACCGAGGATGCCTATGGAACCGTTTCCGGACAACATGCAAACCATTCGGTTCGCTTAAGTGAAGCGTTTATGAATTGTATGGATGAGCAAGGCGAATGGGCCCTAAGATTCCGCACCAATGGTAAGCTAAGCTCGATGCCGAAAGCAACACAGCTTTGGAATGAGCTGGTACAAGCAACATGGCGTTGTGGGGATCCGGGATTGCAATTTCATTCAACCATTAACAAATGGAATACATGCAAGGAGAGTGGAACCATAAATGCATCCAATCCTTGCGCCGAATATCTATTCCTCGACGAAACAGCCTGTAACCTTGCGTCGCTGAATCTTTTGAAATTCATAGACAGCAAAGGAAAATTTCATCCGGAGCAGCTCAAGTATGCATCAAGAATTTGGACCATTGTTTTGGAGATTTCGTTGGCCATGGGACAATTCCCATCCAAGGAGACAGCTCGTAACACTTGGCGCTATCGAACGCTCGGATTGGGTTATACAGGCCTAGGCGCTGCCTTGTTGCAGTTGGGCATGAGTTATGGCAGTGAAAAAGCCAGACATTGGGCCGCTGCCGCCACTGCATTGATTACTGCAACGGCATACCATACTTCCACTGAAATGGCGGAAGCAAAAGGGTCTTTTGCAGCTTTTGAAGAAAACAAGAACTCCATGACGCAAGTGATCGGAATGCATATGGAGGCACTGGATGGCATTGTTCCCGATGCCGGCAACAGAGCGATGTTGTATCTGGCTTCGCAAACATGGCAATTGGCCGAAACGGGGGGCAGATTTTATGGGTTCAGGAATGCACAAGTGACTTGTATTGCTCCTACTGGCACCATCAGCTTACTGATGGACAGTGAAACCACTGGCATGGAGCCCTATTATTCCTTCGATACCAGAAAAACATTTTCTACCGGAAAACAATTGCGCCTGGATTTTCCATTGGCATGGAAAAAATTAGTTTCTAAAACACCAGAAAAGGTTTACGAAGGAAAAACAGAAATCCGTACAGCCGAAGAACTTTCTTGTATTCACAAATATGCAGATGTGGATGAAGAAATAGGAGCGCTGTTCACTGCAGCCATGCCTTGTCCGATATGCAATCATGAAGGATTGCATGTGAACATGCATATTGATATGATTGCGGCCATACAACCCTTCGTTTCAGGAGGGATCTCCAAAACCGTTAACGTACCACACCATGCAACCCAGAAAGATATTTCAGCTTGTTTCCTACGAGCCTTTTATTCAGGGTTGAAATCCATCAGCGTTTACCGCGACGGATGCAAAGCGACACAACCCTTACAGCAAGGCGATTGCTGTTCCATATAAAAACCCATTTATTATAACAACCAAAAACCAAAGTCATGAAAACAAAAATCACAAATTTTACAATCCTTGCCATCGCCATCATGGCAACTACAGATGTAAACGCCCAATTTTTACGTATAAAAGGGGGTATGAACCTATCGAATATGATAATTGAAGACAATGATATTACCTACAGCAAAGATTTCAAAAACAGAGTTGGATATCAACTTGGAGTGTCTATACAGTCTGAAAGTGACAAGATAGTTTCGTTCGAAGGTGGTCTGAATATAGGTACCCGCGGATTTGATTATTCGGAATCCGTAGTATTTGAAGGAATCAACATGAAAGTGGAGCAGAAAATGAAGCTATTATATTTAACAGTACCATTAACTGCAAAAGCTACAGTAGACCTTGGAAATGCTAAATTATATGCGGCCTTAGGCCCGTATCTAGCATTAGGTCTTCAAGGTGAGGTTTGGACCAAGGCTAGCGCAGGCGCATTAAGCGAAGAAACCACCGAGGATATTTCATGGGGCACTGATGAAAACGATAATGATTTAATGAGATTCGATGGTGGTGTGCACCTGGGCGTCGGTCTAGAGTATAGAAACGTGGAATTGGGAGTGGAGTATGATTACGGAGCTGCGAATATCTCTCCATACACTGAAAACGGAACAAAAATCAGTAATAAAAACATAGGCATCACATTAGCCTATAAAATATTGGGCGGATTCTAATAGGATCGAGACTCAATAACAGGGTGGGTGTTGCCGCAAACAATTGCGGTAATCATCCACCCTTCACTATTTTGGTGGACGCTATCCGTTTGCCCTTATTAGCAATAACGGCTTGATAAGTCCCTGCAGGCATTTCTTTGGCATCCCACTCAAGATGATTCGTTTCTCTTGGCCAAGGTTTTTCGCAAACAAGCCTTCCTCCCATGTCAAAAACCATCAATACAGCTTCTGTTTTCAGCATGCCAATTTCGAACCGAAATGTGTCACTGGACGGGTTCGGGCTCACCAACAAAACATTTTTCGAGGTTGTGCTAGGATTGTAGGTGCCCACCAAGTAATCGTAATAACCCAATGTGTATTCACCCTTTTTTAATGTGTCAACTGTAATGCTGCCCCTGCGATCATTTGGATTGCTGGCTATATTGATGGTATACCCGTTTACAACGACCCAATCATAGCCCGCGCCAGGACGATAAAGCATGACCAAACTATCCTCCGTTCCGGTGATAAATGTATTGTCGAGGTAGCCGGTGGATGAACTCACCGAGCCATCGTAAATGAAAATACCCTTGGCAGCAAATCCGGGATTGAAAAATCCATCTATGCGCCAATGGCGGTAATTCGATAAACGGATGCCGGGATTAAATGCAGCAAATGGATCTGGTGCAACGAAATGGTGCTCAACCCTGACAAGAGAATTGGGAGAGCCGACAGACTGCACATTCATGGAGAAACTGGTTTCAGCCACAGGCTGTGTTCCAGTGTTGGTGACTGTTTTCTCATTAGAAACGCGGGCGTCGCACACCTTTCCGAAGCGGTCGAGCGTTATCATGGAAGCATTGAAATACAAAGGCACATGGAATACATTCGTGGTTGAATCCAAAACCACCCGCACCGTTGAATCGTTGATGCCATCAGTGAAATTGATATCAATAGGCATTTCGTACATGTTTCCGCTATTACCTTGACTTCGCTGCCGGGTATAGATAAAATAATGATCGAGCCCACCAGGCATATACACAATCGAGTCGATTGAGAAATGCGGAAAGCCGGGCGTGAAAACCCAGTCATCGAAAAAACGGTTCATGTTTATTCCAGAACCAGTGGTCATGGCATCACGCAAGTCATAACTCGAGGCATGACGGAAAGCGAAATCATCCATATATCGACGAGTGCCTGCGAAAAAGGCTGAATCTCCCATATAGTTTCGCATGGTGTGCACAATATTCGCTCCTTTCTGGTAAACATGGTATCCATACGTATAATCGTGTGGGATGTTGTTCAAAGTAAGATAGGAACCGTCCTGTGCCGGCGTATGCGCAAACTGCACCACCTTGCGATGGTTCGTTCGAATCCAATCACGATAAGCGTTTTGCCCGCTTACTTTTTCGGTGTAAAAAGCCTCATTGAAGCTGGCCCACCCCTCGTTCAACCACATGTCTTGCTCAGTGGCACAAGTAACCTTATCGCCCCACCACATGTGCGATAGCTCATGAGCCCACAATGTGGCGTAAGTTTGTGAGCCGTTCACATACCCCCTACCGATGTGGATACTAGTGGCATGCTCCATGGCACCACTGTTGAAAGGAACCAAGCAATAACCAACCTTGTCAAATGGATAATCGCCATAAGCGGTGATATAAGAGGACAAACAAGTATCTAGGCTTGAAAATGTAGCCAATACCGCATTGGTATCAGCAGGAGCGGCCGCCCACTCTACAGGAATACCATTGGAGGTGCGCTGCAAGGTATGGTATGGACCAACAGCAACGGATGCCAAATAGGTTGGAATGGTTTGCTCAAGTTTCCAATGCCAGGTTATTGTTCCATCGGGGTTATTCGTTTCTTGTTGGAGATTGCCATTGCAAAACGCCTTTTGGCCGGACAGTGTTCGGATACGAAAATCATAGCGAGCTCTTGAAACGAAATTATCCTCGCAGGGAAACCATGCACGTCCGAAATTATGTGGATTCGTACCGAAGCCTACTCCCATGTTAAAAGCATAGGAGCCGCTAAAGTGGAAACCACCCCATCCGGCTGCTTCCAAGGTTGGTGTGCCACGGTAATTAACCCAAATGGTAACCGAGTCGTTGGCTGTAACAGCGGGTTGAAGCTGAATAATTAGTGATGGAGCGGTATGGCTATAGGACACGGTATAACCATTGGCGGTTATTGAGTCGATATTGAATGTCTCTAAATCGAGCGATACCACACTGAATGTCCCTTGATTGGCCACGATGGTGATACCAGCTCTGGCACGAATAGATTGGCTTGCGAATGCAAGGGTATCAATTCGGATGTCGTAATGGGTGACATCATAAGGAGAAGCGCTAATACGCTGCTCATTTTTCAACCCTTGCAAACCTCTTTTATGATCCATGCACGATTGTGAGTTGGATGGCAGCGAAGCAAGCAACACGAGCTGAAGAAACAGGAAATATCTCATAAAACGTAGGGTGTTTTTGTAAAATTATGAAAATGGAGTTCAATCCACAGGTACTAACAGCCCCAAGTGAAAAACCTTTGAGCTTCATTGGATTCCAGATGTTTAACCGATTACAATTTTACCTATTTTCGCCCCTCATCAACTAATTGGATATGAGCGTAGTGAAGATCTCTAAAAAAGCGGCCGCTTCGGGGCCGACAGACAGCACCAACCCGTTTGAGGCCATGATTGAGCGTTTGAATGAGGCTGCCCGAGTTATAAAACTGGACGAAAACGTGTACCAGATCATGAAGAACCCGTCGAGGCAGATTATGGTTAGTTTACCCATCCAAATGGATAACGGTTCCATCAAGGTTTTTGAAGGTTACAGAATAATCCACAGCACCGCACTCGGACCGTCCAAGGGTGGTATACGCTATTCCATGGATGTAAACCCAGAGGAGGTGAAGGCCTTGGCCGCTTGGATGACTTTCAAATGTGCGATTGCTGGGATACCCTATGGTGGAGCCAAGGGAGGAATCACCTGCGACCCACGTAGCATGTCGAAAGGGGAACTTGAGCGGCTTACACGTGCTTATACTGCAGCCATGTCGGATATATTCGGAGTGGACAAAGACATTCCAGCTCCCGACATGAACACCGGACCACAAGAAATGGCTTGGATCGTAGACGAGTACTCGAAAATTAAAGGTGGTTTCACGCCTGGTATTGTAACCGGTAAACCACTTTTCCTTGGGGGGTCTCTAGGACGAGTAGAGGCAACCGGCAGAGGCGTGGTGGTTTCGGCGCTTCAAGCCATGGAAAAATTAAAGATGGATCCTAAGAAATGTACGGCTGTGGTGCAAGGATTCGGCAACGTAGGTTCCATCACCGCACTTCATTTCCAACAGGCAGGTGTTAAGGTTATCGGCATTTCCGACCACACTGGAGCATTCTACAATGAGAAGGGAATCGACTTGCAGAAAGCGATCGCTCATCGCGATAAGCATAAAGGCGTACTCAAAGGTTTTAAAGGGGGCAAACTGATTACCAATGAGCAGTTGCTGACTTTGAAAACCGATGTGTTGGCACCATGCGCCATGGAAAATCAAATTCGTGCGGTTACCAATGCCGATAAGATCAAGGCTAAGCTGATTGTTGAGGGTGCGAACGGTCCAACTACCGCTCGTGCGGATGAGATTTTGACTAAAAAAGGCATCACTGTTGTTCCAGATGTATTGGCCAACGGCGGTGGTGTAACGGTTTCCTATTTCGAGTGGGTTCAAAACCGTACCGGCTACTACGATCGCGAAGATGAAATCAACAAACGCGCTGATAATTGTATGAAAAAAGCCTTCGATAATGTTTGGGAAACTTCACAAAAGCACAAAGTCTCCCTACGTATCGCAGCTTATATTGTAGCATTGGAAAAAGTAGAGAAAGCCATCAAGGCAAGAGGATCGTATTGATGGTCGATTAAACCCCGGAGTGTGCGAAGCTCTACTTCGGGGGACGATTTAAGATTTACGATTGAATATTTAGTACACTACCTACTAATCACTAATCACTAATCACTACCCACCATGACCATACACCGCGAAGGATACACGATTATCGGAATTACCATAGCGTTGCTTGCAATCCTGAATGGGATATGCTATTTGATTGCAGGTGATACATTATGGCTGTTATGGCTGGTTGGGGTGTTTTCTGTGGTTTTTTTCCTCCTGATCCTACAGTTCTTCCGATACCCAAAACGCAGCTTGACCCGCAACGAACGCTATGTTGTTTGTCCTGCCGATGGGAAAGTGGTCGTGATTGAAAAAACCTTCTAGGCTGAATATTTCAAAGACGAGCGAATTCAGGTATCGGTGTTCATGTCGCCTTTGAATGTGCATGCCAATTGGTATCCTGTTTCGGGAAGGGTAAAGGTCATGCGCCATCACCCTGGTAAGAAACTGGTAGCTTGGCATCCTAAGGCGTCGACAGAAAATGAAAGAACGACCTTGGTCATTGAACGCGACAACCAATCCGAAATTTTAGTGCGTCAGATTGCAGGAGCTTTAGCCAACCGGATTGTTTTCTATCCGATGGAAGGCGATGTCATTCGTCAATGTGCCGAATGGGGTTTCATCAAGTTTGGATCACGCGTTGATATTTTCCTGCCGTTGGATGCAGATATCGCAGTAGAGCTTGGTCAAAAAGTTACAGGCGGAATAGATGTAATCGCGAAGCTGAAAAGCTGATCAATTGGTAGTACACAAAGCGCTTATCGTTTCCGTATCGCTGGTGTAATTCAAATCCAAATCACCGGAGCTGTAAAATCCAGTTCCACCGAAATCAACTCCTGCAACCGATTGCGCAGGAATGGTGACACTGTTTCCAGAAATCAGCCAAATAGCATAATCACCAGATCCAACATTGCTGAAATTGAAAACCTTTACGGAATCATTCTGTCCGACCTTTTGGATATTTATGGTGAAAGCAGCCACCTGAGCTCCGTTCACCGACTCCTTGCACAGCCAAGACCCAACGTATTTGTCGCGGTCAGCACCGGGTAACTCAGGTTCCACACCCTCTTCCGCACAGGAAGAAATCATCATCATGGAAGCAATAGCCGTTGAAAGGGTAAGTGTTCGAGCGAGTCGAGTAATTTTCATGGAGTTCGATTATTTCAAACGTTCGCGAATATCGAGGCGATGCTTGCGGGCAGTATCTTGGGCGATGTCGTAACCGGCATCCATATGCCTGATTACTCCCATGGCAGGGTCGTTGTGCAATACACGTTTCAAGCGGCGAGCAGCATCGTCTGTCCCATCAGCTACAATCACCATGCCAGCATGGATGGAATAGCCAATACCAACACCTCCACCATGATGCAATGAGACCCAGCTAGCACCGCCTGCCGTATTGATGAGTGCATTGAGCACTGGCCAATCGGCAACGGCATCCGAGCCATCGCGCATAGCTTCAGTTTCGCGGTTTGGAGATGCCACAGAAACTGTATCCAAATGGTCGCGACCGATTACAATCGGGGCCTTTACTTTTCCTGTACGCACCAATTCGTTGAAGGCCAAACCAGCTTTCTCACGATCTCCTTGACCCAGCCAGCAAATACGTGCAGGTAAACCTTGGAAAGCAATGCGCTCCTGCGCCATTTTAATCCAACGGGCCAACCCTTTGTTTTCAGGGAATAGCTCTAGGATTAGTTTATCGGTTTCGTAGATATCTTGCGGGTCGCCCGACAAAGCCGCCCAACGGAAAGGCCCTTTTCCTTCGCAGAATAGGGGTCGGATATAAGCCGGCACGAACCCCGGGAAGTCAAACGCGTTCTTTAATCCCATTTCATAGGCCTGACCACGCAGGTTGTTACCATAATCGAATGTGATGGCGCCTTTTTGCTGCATCTCCAGCATGAGCTTCACGTGGCGAACCATGCTTTCCTTGCTCATGTGCACATATTTTTCAGGGTCGGAATCGCGCAAGACCCGAGCCTGTTCCGTGTTGAGGCCATGCGGAAAATAACCTACCAAGGCATCATGCGCAGACGTTTGGTCGGTGAGCACATCAGGGATAATGCCACGCTCCAACATTCGTTCCAGCAAATCAATTACGTTGCAAACCACACCGATTGAAATAGCCTCGCCCTTTTCTTTTGCTCTCAAAGCACGGTCGATTCCATTATCAATGTTGTGAGTCATCACATCGATATAACGGGTATCGATGCGCTTCTGAATGCGCCACTCCTCAACATCCGCCGCAAGGCAAACCCCTTCGTTCATGGTGATGGCAAGCGGTTGTGCTCCGCCCATTCCACCAAGACCAGCTGTAACGGATATGGTGTTTTTCAAAGAACCTCCAAAATGCTGACGGGCTACTTCTGCAAAGGTCTCATAGGTTCCTTGCACAATGCCTTGGGAGCCGATATAGATCCACGATCCGGCGGTCATTTGACCATACATGGTAAGACCTTTCGCTTCGAGTGACCTGAAATGCTCCCAATTGGCCCAATGAGGAACTAACATCGAATTGCTGATGATGACACGAGGCGCATCCTTGTGAGTAGGCAAGATGCCCACCGGCTTACCTGATTGAACCAATAAGGTTTCATCTTCATTCAGGTCGAGAAGCGCCTTTACGATCAACTCAAAGGCTTCTGGGTTTCGAGCCGCCTTGCCAGTGCCACCATATACAATCAAGTCTTCAGGACGTTCGGCAACCTCGGGATCGAGATTGTTGTGCAACATACGCAAGGCAGCTTCCTGCACCCATCCTTTGCAGGAAATAATGGTGCCTGTAGGGGTTTTGGTCTTGCTTAGATCGAGTTTACTGCTGATGACCGTCATGGCTTATTGGTGTTGTTTTCGGTATTGATTGTGGGTGATGAATCGGATGGAGATGATTTCTTTTCCTTCCAAGGACAGTGTTTGCAACCGCTATTGCAGCAAAACCCGCGTTTCAGATGATAGGCTTCAGTGAAAACGATATACCCGTCAGGGGAAAAGTAGAAATCCTCAGGATCGAACTTGTCGGTGAATGACATGATGCAAATTTAGGCTAATTTTAGGGTGTAACACACAGGTCGCAGCTTATGTTCAGCCATTTGGAGTCTAAATATGTGGATATCCCTTTGGGGGATTCAGCAGTTAGGCTGACGGCCAAACTACTGTGCTACCAAGATCCAATAGCAGGAGGCAACAAGTATTACAAGCTCAAATACAACCTGCTTCGTGCCAAAGAATTAGGGCTGAACCATGTGGTGACTGTTGGAGGGGCCTTCTCCAATCACCTGGCCGCTACAGCTCGAGCATGCCATGCGTTGGGTATCCGTTCTACGGGGATTGTGAGGGGCGAGCAGGTAAGCAATAATACCCTGAATAGAGCGGTAGCCGATGGCATGGAGCTGGTTTTTGTAAGTCGAGAGTGCTATCGGACTCGGTATGAGACAGGATTTGCCGAGTCGGTATTGGGCATACCCGCTGATTGGTGGCTCATACCCGAGGGAGGATCGAATAAGGAAGGAGTTCAGGGTTGTGGGGAGATATTGGAGGCACCAGACGAGCACTTTGACTGGATAGTGATTTGCTGTGCCACGGGAAGTACTGCAATTGGAGTTTCTCAAACCCTTAAGCCTCATCAAAGTCTATTGGGCATTTGTGTGCTACGCAATGCGGAGGAGCTAACCGGCCTGTTCCTTGACAATCCAAAGGTGGAAATCTATCCTGATTTTCATTTTGGAGGATATGCCAAAACCACCTTGGAACTCGACAGGTTTTGCAAAGACTTCACCAACAGCTACGGAATTGACATTGAGCCGGTATATACGGGCAAGATGTTTTTCGGACTGCAACAGTTGATTTCGGAGGGACGCTTCGAAACAGGTGCTCGAATATTGGCCATTCATACAGGGGGCCTGCAGTACCTCACCTAAGGTCTAGATGGTGGTGTGAATACCGAATCCTATCTTTGCAAAAAACAAAAACAACCTTCAAATGACATTCGTTGAGGAGCTTCGCTGGAGAGGCATGATACACGATATGATGCCTGGCACCGAAGAACACTTGGCAAAATGTATGGCCAGTGGATATATAGGATTTGATCCCACGGCTGATTCACTACATATTGGAAGCCTAGTCCAGATCATGCTGCTGATGCATTTCCAACGTGCCGGACACAAACCAATGGCGTTGGTTGGTGGCGCCACTGGTATGGTGGGCGATCCGTCGGGAAAATCCGAAGAACGCAACCTTTTGGATGAACAAACCCTGAATCACAATGTTGCTTGCGTAAGGGCACAACTCGAAAAATTCCTCGACTTCAATTGCGGTGCCAACAGTGCCGAAATGGTGAACAATTTCGATTGGTTCAAAAACATGTCATTCCTCGAGTTCATCCGCGATGCGGGTAAACACATTACCGTGAACTACATGATGTCTAAGGATTCAGTAAAGCGTCGACTAGAAACCGGCATTTCTTTTACCGAATTCAGCTATCAATTGGTTCAAGGTTTCGACTACTATTGGTTGTACACCAACAAAAACTGTAGGCTTCAAATGGGCGGTTCCGACCAATGGGGCAACATTGTAACCGGCACTGAATTGATACGCCGCAAATCTTCTGGAGAGGCCTTTGCGCTCACTTCGCCACTCATCACCAAGAGTGATGGCAGCAAGTTCGGAAAAACAGAGCGTGGCAATGTATGGCTCGACCCTAAGAAGACCTCTCCTTACCAATTCTATCAGTTTTGGTTGAACTGTGCTGATGAAGATGCTACCAGATTCATTCGCATTTTCACCTTCATGTCGAAAGAACAAGTGGAGGCATTAGAGACACAACATGCTGCCGCACCAGAGCAGCGGATCCTTCAAAAAGCGCTCGCCACTGACCTTACCATCAGAATCCATTCTGAACAGGATTTGAAAAATTCGGAGGAGGCCAGTCGTATCCTGTTTGGACAAGGTACAGCCGAAATGTTGCGTACAATTGATGAGCGAATGCTGCTTGATGTGATGGAAGGTGTTCCACAAGTAGATATCAGCAAGGCCGAATTGGATAATGGCATTCCCGTGCTTGAATTGTTGACCGAGAAAACCAATGTTTTACCTTCCAAAGGAGAGGCACGCAAAATGGTTACAGCTGGAGGCGTGAGCATCAATAAGGAGAAGTGTTCGGACATTGCCGCTGTTGTCAATAGCTCAATGCTAATAGGAGGACGTTATTTGCTCATCCAAAAAGGCAAGAAAAACTATTTCCTGGTAAAGGCCGGGTAGTTTCAGATACCGTCTACGAAATTCACAAAGTCCTCAAACGAGTTAATCACTCGAGTATTGGAAGTGAACCTCAAAAAGGTGTGGGAAGTAATTTGAAAGCCCGTAAGTACAACTGTCTGCTTTTTGAATCGCTCACCTAACTTGGTCACAAATTCCTGTGTGGTTTGTTTTGGCGGAGTTGCCGTAACCACCGTCATCAAGAATTCAGGAGCATATTGCGTCATCAGCCCATCCAGATCGGTATAGGCCAGATTTTGACCGAGATACAGACTTTGATGTCCGCGTGAGCGAACGATATAATTGGCGAACAGCAATCCCAATTCATGGGTTTCACTTTCGGGTAGGAACAAAACGAATTTCTTAGCTGCTTTGGCGGGGGGAACATTCAACGAATCAATAGCCACGATCATCTTTTGGCGTATCAGATTGCTCATGAAGTGCTCGTAAGCAGGGTTCACCTGACCCGTCTGCCACAATACCCCTACCCTTTTCAAGAAAGGAAAAAACAAATCAATCATGGTTCGCTCGAGTCCGTTTCGAACCAAATGGGAGGATAATACCTTATCAAATCCCGGCTCATCCAAGCTGAACATCGCCGAAATCATAGCATCAACTTGCGAATCGGTGTCTAGATCGGTCAAGGCCCGCTCCAGAGCCATACGCTCCAATTCATCCTTGGGGAGTTTGGTTAGCTTGGATATTTTGAGGCCGTTACGGTTCAACATAGAAACGTTGAGCAAGAGCTTCAAATCATCACCATCGTAGTATCGAATATTGGTGGATGTGCGTTTAGGATGAGGAATCCCGTATCGCTGTTCCCAAATACGCAGCGTATGGGATTTAATCCCCGTCAGATTCTCAATATCCTTTATAGAAAAATGATTCATGGTAGTCGTGTCTTGTGCTACTCAGGTGACTTTTGAACCAGGTAGTCAGTTCGTTTTTTGAGGTCTGATACTACTTAACCGACGCCAGGCTTAAAAAGTTTACGAGTAACCACTTTTGTCAATTCTCTCCGCAATATGAGAGCAGACAACTCGTTCCAGAATATTTCTTTGTTCTGATATTCAGATACTTGTATGAAGTCCTTCTCGGGGATGTCTATGCGATAGAGTAAGGCCTTTATTTTACTCTGCCCAAGCTTTTCCAATTGCTTGAGAGCAGGTACCAGCTGGGCGTGCAACTCCTCATAAGCCAACATAGGGTTACCGCTGAAGGTGATTTGAACCCCGTAGATTTCGAAGTCACGGATAACCTGTTCAGCCGTATCTCGGATAATTTGGATGTCGTGGCGATATGGCTCCAGATCCAGGTTCAATCGGCTACTTTTTCTCGAACTTAATCCTCAAACGGTCAACAGGTCGGTTGTTGAGTATGTGCTCATGGAATAGCTCCTCAACATCTGACATGCCTACATGACCGTAAAAAATGCCATCCGGATAAACCACCAAAGCAGGCCCGTGGCTGCAAACATCCAGGCAACCTGCCTTTTGCGCCCGAACATCCACTTGAACACCCGCATCAACAATCAACTTCTTAAAAGCTTTGATCAATTCCAATCCATGCGCCTCACCACAACTCTTACTATCGGGATTGGCTCTTTGGTTGGTACAGATGAAAATGTGCTTGGAGTATTTCATAAGTTCAAATTTATGTTGTGTTATGACTTTTATTAAGAATGATAACAATGCTTTATCAACATTGGTTTCCACCGAAGCCAACTTCCAATTAACTTGGCGGAAACTTTCTCTAAATTCAGCTTGTTCAATTACTATGACGCAAACAAAAACAATATTGGTGGCAGGAGGCAGCGGCTTGGTGGGCCGCAGGCTTTCCGAATTGCTAGAGAGCCGCCATTTCAAAGTAATAAGACTCAGCAGGTCCCCATCAAACCCTGACAAAGGAGTTTTTCATTGGGATCCATCCAAGGATGAAATTGATTTGAGTGCTTTCGCTGAGGCGGATGTGGTTATTAACCTGGCCGGAGAAAGTATCGCTGGAGCATTGTGGACACCTTGGAGGAGGAGGAAAATCATCAATAGCCGTATTCAATCAACTGCATTGTTGACGAAAACCCTTCGAGAACAACCAAACAAGGTTTCATTGGTCATTAACGCATCTGCTACAGGCATATATGGCGATACCGGTGACATGATCATGAACGAAGAGAGCCCGGTGGCATCAGACTTCCTTGGCACTACTTGTCAACGATGGGAGAAAGAGGCCATGGCCTTTTCAGACCTAGGAATCCGTACGGTCATTTACCGTATTGGAATTGTTTTAAGTGAGGAAGGTGGTATGCTGGCTGAGATTCGCAAGCCAATGTTTTTTAGGATATTGACAGTTTTCGGCAGTGGCAACCAATACCAAAGCTGGATACATATTGATGATTTGTGTCGATTGATGGTGAGAGCCATCAACTACGAGGAGGTAAGAGGCATATACAATGCCGTGGCTCCTGGACCACTTACCAACAGGAACATGATGAAGCTGATTGGACAAATTGCTGGAGGCTTCTTCATCCGTATTCGTATACCGTCTTTTATAATGCGCATGATAATGGGCGAAATGGCAAAAATCGTTGTCAGCGGCACTCGGGTGTCGAGCAAGAAAATAGAATCAGCGGGATTCAAATTCACTTACTCGCAAGCCGATAGCGCTTTGCGTAATCTCATCGGAGGATGAGTGGCCAAACGAATTTCTTTTGGTTCAGGCGCGACTTGCGATTGAACGATAACCATGGATTGTTTGAAGCACTTGAATCGGGTAAGCCGGTGCAATGTGTTTTCATTTTCGACCGGAACATACTCGATAAACTGGTGGACCGCGCGGACGCCCGTGTCACCTTCATCCATCAGCAACTGGAATCCATTAATAATACGTTACAATCGCACGGCGGAAGCCTAATCACCTATTATGGAACTCCTGAAGATGCTTGGAAAAAATGGTCCAGGGAATTTGAAATAGGAAAGATATTTACCAACCACGATTACGAACCCTATGCGCGTGAAAGAGATGCCTCAATTGGAAAAATCCTTGATGGGTTGGGCGTGGTTTTCAAAACTTACAAAGACCAGGTTATCTTCGAGCAGTCTGAAGTCATGAAAGATGATGGTGGACCTTACACGGTGTTCACCCCTTTCAAAAACAAATATTACAAGACGCTTAAGCCATCCGACTACAAGTCCTTTCCATCTGAAAAAAACCTCAACAGCGTACTTCCTTCCAAGCCAACCCCTATTCTCACTTTGCAAGAAATGGGATTTAGCCGATCAACTATCAGCTTCCCTCCCACTTCAATAGGAACGGGGATTTTAGAGCATTATGGCGAGCGACGCGATATTCCATCACTGCCAGCCACTTCAAGAATCAGTGTGCATTTACGGTTTGGAACGGTCAGCATCCGGCAGTTAACGAAACTCGCGCTTGATAAAAAAAGTGAAAGTTGGATGAATGAACTCATCTGGCGTGATTTCTACCACATGATCATCTGGCATTTTCCACATGCCGCAAAAGGCTCTTTCAAACCCGCCTATGAACAAATAAAATGGCGTAACAATGAGGAAGAATTCAAGCATTGGTGTGAAGGAAATACCGGCTATCCCATAGTGGATGCGGGAATGCGTGAGTTGAATGCAACCGGCTTCATGCACAATCGTGTTCGCATGATTACCGCTAGTTTCCTAGTTAAGCATTTACTCATTGATTGGCGATGGGGCGAAGCCTACTTTGCACAAAAGCTGCTTGATTTTGATTTGGCAGCAAACAATGGAGGATGGCAATGGGCAGCTGGTAGCGGCTGCGATGCTGCACCCTATTTCCGCATCTTCAACCCCTATGAGCAAACACGCAAATTCGATCCCGAATTGAAATACATCCGCAAATGGGTTCCCGAATTCGAAGATTTTTCAAAATACCCTGCCCCCATAGTTGATCACAAATTCGCGCGCGAGCGTTGCTTGCAAGTTTTCAAAGCGGGCTTGGGAAAACTGGAGTAGAGGATGGTGGTGGAGTTAGACAGTAGGCGGCTTGCCATGAGCTAGTCGAAGGGTGGCGGTAGGCGGTAGATTAAGTACTGATACCACTGCTACTGCTACTGCTACTGGTACTGTTACTGCTACTAAAATCACTTCTACTTCTACTTCTCCCTTACCATCAACTTCTCTGCAAAGCCTGTCAGAACCGACTTGCGTTCGGAGGGAGCATCCACTGCATTGAGGTGTAGCATGGCAGAATCAAAATAACGCGCCATCTCCGCTTCTGCCATATCACGGATCCCAATACGTTTATAGATGGCGGTTACAGTTTATACATTTTGGGAAGCTTCTGCATTTACATTTCCAGCCCAAAAATGCAGTTCTTC
>JBKDSL010000184.1:0-16837 GCA_046340555.1 Bacteroidota bacterium | reverse complement strand
GGAACATTCGAAGTATGTCAAGGCTTTGCAGCTACACTCAATGCCTCTCCAGGTTATCCCGGATACTCTTGGAGCAGTGGCTCGGCCTCGGCCACCATCAACCCAACCATCAACGGAACCTACACGGTTACAGTTACCGATGTGAACACCTGCACAGGAAGCGCTTCACAATTGGTAACAGTAAACGCAAATCCTGTTCCAGTGATAGCAGGCAACAACGTTGTTTGTGACGGAACTACCACCACATTCGATGCAGGTTCTTACTCATCATATGTATGGAGCAACGGTAGCGGAGCGCAAACCATCACAACTGGCGCAGCGGGCACTTATACCGTAACCGTAACCGATGCTAACGGCTGCGTTGGTACTACCTCTGAAACATTAACAGTGAACGCCATCCCAACAGGATCAATTTTCGGAAGTACCTCGATATGCTTCGGAGACCAGACCCCACTCTACTTCAACTTCACAGGAGCTGCACCATTCAGTTTCAGCTACAGTGATGGCACAAACACCTTCGGACCAGTTAACAGCGCCGGCACCACCATCGATTTGCTTGTTACTCCAAACACCTCCACCACCTACACCTTGATAGCACTCAATGATGCGAATTGTCCGGGAACCTTTGTCGGAACTGTTGATGTAATAGTAAACAGCCTGCCGGTGCCAACCATCAGTGGCGACCTGGAAATTTGCGACGGTGAATCCTCTACACTGAGCGCAAGCGCGGGATTTGTTGACTACCTATGGTCGAACGGAATCAACGCTCCCGACAACACATTAACCGTTGGTGGAAATTATGCAGTAACTGTTACTGACCTGAATGGTTGCCAAGGAACAACCGCTGTGAACTTCACGGTGAACCAAACACCGGTTGCCAGCTTCACACACGCACCAAGTTCCGATTGCAACACGCCTCGAACTTTCTTCACCAATACCTCCACGTATCCGGCTTTGTCGCAGTTCACTTGGACTTTCGGTGATAGCACTACTTCAAATCAAACCAATCCAACGCACATCTACGAGGAGCAGGGCACCTATACAGCCACCTTGTATATCATGACCTCGGCTGGCTGTGCAGATACCGTTTCGGATGATGTGGAGGTGATCTTCTATCCTTTAGCCGAAGCGGATTTCAAATTCGATCCTGAATTTGTGAATGTGTTCAACGGCAAAGTTCAGTTCACCGACCTTTCATTGAACGCTGTGGCTTGGGCATGGGATTTCGGTGATGGTGGCAGCATCGTGCAGCAGAATCCATACCACTACTTCAATGAAGTGGGCGATTTCCCTGTTACCCTCACGGTACTCAACATCAATGGTTGTCCTGATACCAAAACACGCATGGTAATGGTGAATCCGTTCTATGTGCCGAACGCATTTACTCCGAACGATGATGGCGTGAACGACTTCTTCTTCAATGCTGGTTATGATTTGGATGTGACCTCATTCGAAATGATCATCTTCAACCGTTGGGGTCAGAAAGTGTATGTGACCGACAGCTGGTTGAAGTTCTGGAACGGACTTGATGTGGACAATAAGCCCGCTCCCGAAGGCGTATATGCCTATACGATCAAAGTGGTTACCCGCGGAAGCAAGGAACACATCTTCCAAGGCACCACCACGTTGGTCAGATAAAAAAGTGATTTATGATATTTACGAATGGACTGCTTGGCGGTCCCTTCGTATTTTGGGACGGTTCGGAAAATGGGTAAATTCGCACCCAAAGGCACAACAATCTCCAAATTCATACGTTTGCCTTGATTGACTCACACGCAGACTGCATGACATCCCCCACCAGCATCAAAAAAACGCCCTTCGGCCGATTGATGCTGATTGTATTGATGCTTTTTACATGTCAGATATCTCTTGCCCAACTATCTCCCCCCTCCCTTCGCTGTATCTCGGTAGAGCCCAATGGTGCAGTAACACTTACGTGGATCACCACTCCCGATACCGGCTCGGTATTCGGCGGATACTTTATATACGGAAGCCCTTCGGCAAACGGCCCTTTCAGCCCTTACGACAGTGTCAAGGTACATGGCACCCAAACCTTCACCATCAACGGTGTTAACGCAAACAACTTCACTTTTTATTTTTACATCAAGACACGTGAAGGCTGTTGCAATACCTTTTCCGCGCCAAGCGATACCTTACGGACCATACGGTTGGTAACAACGCCGCTCTCGAACGAACAAGTGCGACTTACCTGGAACGCCATCAGCAAACCGCTTCCATCCACAGCCAGCAATCAGTATACCCTTTCCAAAGAACTTACACCGGGTGTATTCACCCCCTTTCGTTCAACACCCGATACTTTCGCTTTCGATACCAATTATTTCTGCGATAAATTCATCGATTTCCGGGTAACACTGGACGATGCATCGGGATGCCAGTCGATTTCCAGCATTGATGGCGAACGCTTCCGCGATACTCGAGGTCCGTCTGCAACTTCGATGGATTCTGTGAGCATAGACCCCATCACCGGCAATGTATCCATCACTTGGGAACCCGACTCCAGTGCCGATACACAAGGTTATGTGATCTACCTCTTCAACGGACTTTCCTACGATTCCATTGGAGCAGTGGCAGGCATCAACAACCTGTTTTTCTCTTACCCATCTGCTATTACAAACTCAGAGCTGGCATCGGAAGTGTTCACTGTTGCCGCTTACGACAGCTGCAAAAACCTTAGTCCTGTTGCTACCAATCACAAGACCATTTTCCTGGAAGCAACGTTGGCCAAGTGCGAAGGGGTGGCCCAATTGAAATGGTCGCCCTATGTGAATATGGCAGGCGGGCTTTCCCGCTATGAGATCTGGTACCGCGAGAATGGCGGACCTTGGATCATTGATGGAAGCACACTGTCTACCGTGTTGACTTACGATCTGGTCTTGCAAACACCGGGCGCCAACTACGAAGTTTTGATACATGCAGTAGGCAACAACGGAAAAAGTTCTTCATCGAATGTAGTTGCAGTATTGGCCGACATTTTCACGCAACCCGAATTCCTCTATGTGCGCTATGCAAGCGTAACGGGTTCGGCCGTGCAGCTTCGTTGCCATGCGGATCCTGCTGCCGACACCAAAACCTATCACTTTTTCAGAGCCAATTCTCAAAACGGGAATTTCACCGAAATAGGTTCCGTGCCCTTTGACCCTTCCGGGGATATTTCCTTTTTGGACGCTAACGCGGATGCCGATGTAGCGCAAAGGTTTTACAAAGTATCGGCGCGCGATTCGTGCGACAATGAATACTTTTCGGAAAACATTGCGGGCACCGTTTTCCTACGATCTGAAGGTGGCACCGACTACATCAGTAAATTGGAATGGACCAATTACGAAGGTTGGGACAATCCGGTGCAGGGCTACAAGATTTTAAGAATCTACAATGGAGCCATAAGCAATGATGAAGCGGGAACCACTTCGGCCGACACTTTGGAGTTTACCGAAGATGTTAGTCAGCTGAACACCTTGGATGGCAACTTCTGCTATGTGATACTCGCCTACGAAACACCAGTAAACCAAAATGGATTTGCCGACTCGGCTTATTCGAATATCGATTGTGCACCACAAGAACCGGTGGCATTCGTGCCAAACGCCTTCACACCGGGGGGACTTAACCCGATTTTCGCACCCGTATTGCGGTTTGATGACCCGGACGGATTTGTGATGCAGATTTACAATCGGTGGGGACAATTGGTGTATGAAACCACCCAGGTGTCAGCCGGATGGGACGGTTCGATTTCGGGAAATGAGGCTCCTATAGGCACATACCTGTATGTCATTTCTGCCAAAGGGCTGAATGGCAATAAGATAACAAAAAGAGGGTTGGTGCAGCTAATCCGCTGAAAAGCAAGCCACAACCGCATGGCTTTCAAAGGGGAAAACGTTAATTTGCTACCTTTGCAGTCCCTGAAAAGCAGCCTCGGACCTTTTGCCTCCAACTAATCAAACTAAAAACAATCCAATGAAAAACCCGGTGATGAAAATCGTCGAAGAAGGTCTCACATACGACGACGTTTTATTGGTTCCGGCTTATTCGGAGATTTTGCCGCGCGATACCGATATCTCAACCAACTTTTCGAGAAACATCCGCATCAACATACCGATTGTATCTGCAGCTATGGACACGGTTACCGAAGCCTCTCTGGCTATTGCCATGGCACAAGAAGGTGGTATAGGTGTTCTCCACAAGAATATGAGCATCGCCGCACAGGCAGCGGAAGTTAGAAAAGTGAAGCGCTCCGAGAGCGGCATGATCCATGATCCCGTTACGCTGAATGAAAACGCAACCATCGGCGAAGCGTTGGCCATCATGAAGGAGCAAAAGATCGGAGGCATTCCAATCGTTAACACCAAAAACATTCTCGTAGGAATACTCACCAACCGCGATTTACGATTCGAAAAGCAGATCAGCCGCAAGGTGAAGGATGTGATGACCCGTGAGAATCTGATTACCGTTACCGGTATCACCAACTTGCAAAAGGCCGAAGTGATCCTGCAAGATTACAAGATTGAAAAACTTCCCGTGATCGATAAGCAAGGAAAGCTCATCGGACTCATCACCTACAAGGACATCATCAAGTACAAATCACGACCGAACTCTTGCAAAGATTCATTAGGACGTTTGCGTGTAGCTGCCGCTGTTGGCGTTACCGCCGATGTGATCGAGCGAGTGAGTGCACTGGTGAGTGCGGGTGTTGATGCTATTGTTATCGACACGGCGCATGGCCATTCCAAGGGCGTTATAGAAACACTGAAAAAAGTCCGCAAGCAATTCAGCAAGCTGGATATCGTGGTAGGAAATATTGCAACAGCAGAAGCGGCTAAGGCATTGGTGAAAGCTGGCGCAGATGCCGTGAAAGTAGGTATCGGTCCCGGTTCCATTTGCACCACACGCGTTGTTGCGGGAGTAGGCGTGCCTCAACTTACAGCTGTGATGAATGTTGCCAAAGCACTAAAAGGAACCAACGTTCCCATCATCGCAGATGGAGGCATCCGGTTCACTGGCGACATCCCCAAGGCTATTGCGGCGGGTGCCAGCTGCATCATGGCTGGATCCCTTTTCGCCGGAGTGGAGGAATCACCAGGTGAAAGCATCATTTACGAAGGAAGAAAATACAAAGTCATCCGCGGCATGGGCTCCATAGAAGCCATGAAGGAAGGATCCAAAGACCGCTACTTCCAGGATGCCGAAGACGATATCAAAAAGCTTGTTCCAGAGGGAATCGTTGGTCGTGTACCCTATAAAGGGGCCTTGGCCGAGGAAATCTACCAATTGGTAGGTGGCCTTCGTGCCAGCATGGGTTATTGTGGTGCCAAGGATATAAAAGCACTTCATGAAGCCCGATTCATCCGCATTACCATGAACGGTGTCCGCGAAAGCCATCCGCATGGCGTAACCATCATCCGCGACGCGCCCAACTATTCACGATAATTTCATTGCCGCGAATTAGATTCGCGCCGTCCATAAAAACAACTCAATAAAAAATACCATGAAAAAGTTTACCGCCATCTTATTCATCGCTTTCATTGGCACGCTATCGCACGAGGGCTTCGCCCAAAAAACCACCACCAAAGGTGCAAAGCCGGCTAAACCAACCGAAGCGCCCAAACCCGTTGTGGAAGAATCGCCCGTACTAATGGTCATCGACGGCACTCCTATCACCAAATCGGAATTCGAGAAGGTGTACCGCAAAAACAACCAGAAGGAAGGTGCTTACGATATGGCCGACCTCCGCGAATACGTTCAGTTGTACATCAACTACAAGCTGAAAGTGCGCGAAGCAGAGACCTTGAAACTGGATACCGGCATCACCTTCATCAATGAGTTGAAAGGTTACCGCAAGCAGCTTGCGCAACCATACATGACCGACAAAGAAGTTACCGAGACACTGCTACAGGAAGCGTACAATCGTATGTTGAAAGACGTGCGCGCCAGCCACATCCTTATCAATGTTGCGCCTGATGCGCTACCAAAAGACACCTTGGTGGCTTACAACCGCTCCTTGAAGATCCGCGACATGCTTATGAAGGGTGCCGCATTCGACAAAGTTGCCCGCGATTCCTCCAATGACCCTTCTGCCGCTGAAAACGGTGGCGACCTCGGCTATTTCACCGGCATGCAAATGGTTTATCCGTTTGAAACGGCGGCATACAATACCAAGCCTGGACAAATTTCCATGCCAATACGTACAAAGTTCGGTTACCACATCATCAAAGTACAAGATATCCGCGATGCACAAGGTGAAGTTCGGGTTGCACACATCATGGTAAAAGCCGGTATGGATGCCACCGACTCTGCTCGCGCAGCAGCCAAACTTAAGATTGATGAAATCTATGCCAAGTTGAAGGCCGGTGATAAATTCGAAGACCTTGTAATTAAGTTTTCTGAAGACAAAGGCTCCGCCAAAAACGCAGGACTCCTCCCTCCTTTCGGCACCGGTCGCATGGTACCTGAGTTCGAGAAGGCATCCTTCGAGTTAAAGAACGATGGCGACTTTTCAGAACCTGTGAAGACCAGCTACGGTTGGCACATCATCAAACGCATAGAGCTTAAGACCGTTCCAGCTTTCGAACAAAAGAAGAACGAACTCAAGAACCAGATCGCCCGAGACAGCCGTTCGGAGGTGAGCAAAAACTCCATGATTGCCCGCATCAAAAAAGAATATGGATTTACAGAAACTCCCAAGAACAAGGAAGAGTTGGTCATGAAGCTCGACTCCAACCTGGTAAAAGGTGAATGGAAAGCCGAAATGGCCAAGGACATGACCAAATCCGTTTTCAAATTCGCAGGAAAGGATTTTACCCAACAGGACTTCGCTGTATTCATCAGCAACAACCAAACGAAGAAACAAACCGGCAATGCCCAGCAAATCGGCATGCAGATGTATGACCAGTTTGTGAACGAAACCTGTTTGAACTATGAAGAGTCGATGTTGGATTCCAAGTATCCCGATTTCAAAGCCCTGATGCAAGAATACCGCGATGGCATCCTGCTCTTCGACCTCACCGACCAGAAAGTATGGTCTAAGGCGGTAAAAGATACGGTAGGACTGAAAGAGTTCTACGATAAGAACAAAACCAAATACATGCATCCACAGCGCTGCAACGCCGTCATCTATACCTGTGCCAACGAAAAGATCGCCAACAAAGCGCGCAAGCTGATCCAAAAAGGCAAAGCCATGGTGGAAATCACCGCTGAACTAAACAAGGAATCTCAGTTGAACGTCAATACCAAGACTTCCAAATTCGTTAAAGGCGAGAGCGATATCATCGACGGTATCGAGTGGAAAGTGGGCATCACACCGAACACGAATAAAAACAACTCGATCGTATTCGTGCATGTGATGGAGGTATTGGAGCCCATGCCTAAGAATATCGACGAAGCCAAAGGCGTGATTACCGCCGACTACCAAAGTCACCTAGAAAAAATGTGGATTGATGAGCTTCGCGCCAAATATCCCCACAAGGTGAACAACGACGTTCTCGACTCCTTCTCTGGAAAGTGATTGTAGGATGGCATAAGGTGGCGACAGGATATGATCCGAAAGGGTTGCTGCTTGCCGTATGCCTGTTAATTCCTTTTGCCGGTTGCCAACTGGCAGATCGCTTCCATGAGGAACCGGAAAAAGATGCGGTGGCCCGCGTACATGACGAGTTCCTATATCGCGACGAACTATCCACCATCATCACTCCCGGACTACCTGCCAAAGACAGTATTCAGCTTGCCAAGAGTTATATCGAAAGCTGGATTCGCAACAGGCTGGTTCTCGACAAGGCCGAGGCCAACCTGGCTGAAGAATTGAAGAACGTTGATCGTAAGTTGGAACAATACCGCAACTCTCTGATCCGTTACAGCTACGAACGGGAGATCATCCGTCAGAACCTCGATACGACTGTATCTAAAAGCGAAATTGACAAATACTACACAGACAACAAGGCGAATTTCCAGCTGCGCGACAACATCGTGAAAGCACTTTACGTGAAAGTGAAGAAGAACGCGCCCAAGGTGAACCAAGTTCGTGTCTGGTACAAGTCTAATACCGCCAAAGACCGTAAGTTGCTGGAAGAATATTGCAACAAGTTCGCTACCGACTTTATGCCCGACGATACCACTTGGCATTCTTTCGATGAATTGCTGAAGAAGGTGCCTGCGAGGTTTTTCGATAAGGAGTCTTACCTTCGTAACAACTCAACTATTGAGGCCGAAGACTCTACGGACCTGTATTTTGTGAAGATCAAGGATTACAAGATCCGTGAAAGCCAATCGCCGCTGAGTTTCGTGGAAGAAGACATCCGGGCCATGATAGTGAACAAGAAAAAGCTCGATGTTATTCGTGACATGGAGAAATCGATTTATGATGAAGCACTCAAGAAAAATGAATTTGAAATATTCGGCAACTAAGATATTATTCGCTTTGGCATTCGCGCCAATGATGGCACTTGCACAGCCCAAGGAACAGATCATCGACCAGGTTGCAGCGGTAGCTGGTAGCAAAATCCTGCTTAAGTCGGAGATTGAAGCGCAATACCAGCAATTGATATTGCAAGGGACGAAGGATGATGGCGACTTGCGTTGTCGAGTAGCCGACCAACTGCTTTTGAATAAGCTATTGCTCAACCAAGCCATATTGGATAGTGTTGAGGTGAACGATGGCCAGATCGACGGAGAACTTGATCGCAGGATCAATTACATGATCAATCAACTGGGTTCACAGATCAAGTTGGAGGAATACTATGAGAAGAGCATCCCGGAGATACGCGACGAATTCAGACCATTGATCAAAGACCAGCTACTAACGCAGAACATGCAAGGTAGCGTAACCAAGAACGTGAACATCTCCCCTGCCGATGTAAGGGACTTCTATAACAGCATACCTAAAGACAGCTTGCCCTTTATCAACGCAGAAATCGAATACGGACAAATCATAATTGACGTACCCGTGAGTGAAGAGGAGAAGAAACGTGTTAAAGAGCGTTTGGAAGGATACCGCAAGCGCGTACTGAATGGCGAAGATTTCTCAACGCTAGCCATTCTTTACTCGCAAGACGGCTCTGCTAAAAACGGTGGTGAACTGGGCTTTGTTGGTCGTGGCGACTTTGTTCCCGAGTTTGAATCGGTGGCTTTCAGATTGCGTGCCGGTGAAGTATCAGAAGTTGTTGAAACCAAGTTCGGTTTTCACCTCATACAAATGATTGAGCGCCGCGGCGAGCAGATCAACGCCAGACACATCCTCATTAAACCTACATTCGGTGCCGAAGACATTGCCAAGGCCAAAGCAAAAGCCGACAGTATCCATACCGAGATTCTTGCGAAGAGGGTTTTATTTGGTGATGCCGCACAGAAGTACTCGAGCGATACCGATTCCAGATACAATGGAGGCAACGTGGTGAATCCGCGCTCAGGCATTGCCCGATTTGAAGCTGACGAGGTAGATCCAGGCGTATTTTTCCAATTGGAAAAAATGAGTGTTGGAGAAATCGCAGCGCCTGCACAATCGTTATCGGCAGTGGGCAACACCGCCTTCCGTATTCTGTTTTTGAAATCGCGCTCCACGCCGCACACGGCCAACCTTACGGATGATTATCAACGCATACAAGAGGCTGCCCAGACACAAAAAGAGAACGAAGTGTTGGAGAAATGGGTTGGGCAAAAGCAAAAGACCACGTACATCCATGTGGCAAACGAATACTCATCATGCGTCTCATTGAAGCGCTGGTCGAACAATAACGAAAAACAAAAAAATCCCTGATATGGCCACCCATTACCCTTCTGATGTAGAAGCACTCAACGACCTGGTGCGCAAGTACCACACCTTACGCACAGAAATCTCCAAGGTGATTATCGGCCAGGACGAGGTAGTACGTGATGTGTTGATTTCCATTTTCTCGCAAGGCCACTGTTTGCTGGTAGGTGTACCGGGTTTGGCAAAGACCTTGCTCGTAAACACCATTGCCCGTGTGTTGGGACTTGAATTCAACCGCATCCAGTTCACTCCTGATCTGATGCCTTCCGACATCATCGGAACCGAAATATTGGATGACTCCAGGAATTTCAAATTCGTGAAAGGCCCCTTGTTCGCCAACATCATTTTGGCGGATGAGATCAACCGTACGCCTCCCAAAACGCAAGCAGCGTTGCTGGAAGCGATGCAAGAACGCGCCGTTACGGCCGCAGGCAAACGATATGTGCTCGACTCGCCGTTCTTCGTATTGGCTACGCAAAACCCCATCGAACAAGAAGGAACCTATCCGTTGCCAGAAGCGCAGTTGGACCGTTTCATGTTCAACGTGGTGTTGGATTACCCGAGTGTGGAAGAAGAGATCGAGGTGGTACGCAACACCACTTCCGATCATCATGCGGAGCTGAGCAAGGTGGTGAGTGGTGAAGAAATCATCTACTTCCAGCAATTGATTCGCCGCATGCCCATCCCTGACAATGTATTGTCGTACGCGGTGAACCTTTCAACCAAAACCCGTCCGAACACCCCTGCCGCAACCGACATGGTAAACAGTTACCTCTCTTGGGGTGCTGGTCCTCGTGCATCTCAATTTTTAGTGGTTGGAGCTAAATGCCACGCCGCTTTCAAGGGCAAATATTCTCCCGACATCGAAGATGTGAAAGCTGTAGCTCCTGCTATCCTACGCCACCGCATCGTGAAGAACTACAAAGCAGAAGCCGAGGGCGTATCGGTGGATAAGATTATTCAGAGTTTGGTTTAGACCAAATCGATCTATACAATAGAATAGAATACAATTCAACAACCCTTTTTTCATTTAGGGCTATAAAGACTTTTTATCATGGATCAGGAAATCGAAATCCAATGTCCGAAGTGTAAATGGAAACCAGATGGCGATGCACATTGGGAATGCAGCTGCGGCCATATTTGGAATACGTTTGAAACTGCCGGCAGATGTCCCAAGTGCAACAAAAGATGGGAAGACACCCAATGCCCCGGGTCAAAGCCCATATACGGCCCAGGTTGCGGCAAATTTTCAAAGCATATTGACTGGTACAAGGGTCTTGAAGAGGCAACCGTGGGTGAAGCGGAGAAGATTCTCCAACAGAAAACGGAAACAAAAGAGGTATTGCACCCAATCTAATAAAAAAGGAGCCCCTTCGGCCCCTTTTCTTTTTTCTAAACTCAGCATGGCTCACGCCACAGTATCAATAATACGTCAATCGAATAACATTCGATAAGTACTTCGCGAAGCGGAGCACTTGGCGGCTGTAGCCGTATTCGTTATCGTACCACACGTACAGCACCAGGTTCTTGTTGTCTTTGGAGACGATGGTAGCCGGGCTGTCGAATATGGAGGCGCATGGGTTGCCTACCAAGTCGGATGATACGGTTTCGTTTGAGGTGAGGTATTGTATCTGCTCAACCAAGTCGCCGTTCAAGGCGGCATCGCGCATGATTTCGTTCACACCTTCTTTGGTGATTTCCTTGTTGATGGCAATGTTCAATATGGCCAAAGATACATTGGGGGTGGGTACGCGCACCGAATTGCCCGATATCTTACCCGCCAACTGCGGCAACGCCTTCGACACGGCCTTGTCGGCACCTGTTTCGGTAATAACCATGTTCAATGGAGCCGAACGACCACGACGGTATTTGGAGTGGTAGTTGTCGAGTAGGTTCTGATCGTTGGTATAACTGTGTATGGTTTCGATATGGCCACGTTGTATACCGAGCGTTCTGTCGATGACTGCAAGCACCGGAACAATTGCATTGGTGGTACAGGAGGCAGCAGAGAAAATGGTTTCATCTTCGTTGTGGCTTTTCTGGTTGATGCCGTAAACCACATTCGGGATATCGCCCTTGCCAGGTGCGGTAAGCAATACTTTGCTCACACCTTTTGATTTCAAATGACGGCTCAATCCTTCGCGATCGCGTGCCACACCAGTGTTGTCGATCAACAACGCATCATTAATGCCATATGCGGAGTAATCGATCTCCTCGGGATTCTTGGCGGAAATCATGTGTACGATGTGACCGTTGATGATGAGTGTACGGTTGGGTATGTCTTCCACCACGGTTCCCAAAAAAGCACCATGCACGGAATCATTGCGCAACAATTCGGCACGCTTGATCATGTCTTCGTCAGACTTGTCGCGCGTTACAATAGCGCGCAAACGCAACTGCTCCCCTTTTCCTGCCTGAGCCACTAATTCACGAGCCAGAATCCTTCCTATCCTTCCAAAGCCATACAACACTACATCCTTGGGAACAATCTTATGCTTTTCCTCGCCGATGTAGTTGCGCAATTTATCGCTAATGAAATCAGTGGTACTGTCATTATACTTAGCCTTTTCATTGATCCACTCCGAAGTTAGTCGACCCAAATCGATTCTCGAAGGAGCCAAATGAACCTTCACCAACTCTTCGGCAATTTGCAGCGAGTCGAAAATGGATACGGGCTTCTTCACCATCTCCTTGGCGTACTGGTGCAAGGCCAATATCTGGCTGGCACTGCGATCAACCAATTGGTTGCGGAACATGATCAACTCCACGGAGCGGTCATACCAAAGTGTACCTAGGATTTTAATCAGGTCGATTGCAGCTTTCTCTTGCTTGACCCAGTCGCCCAACCCGGATTCATAGCTGGAACGGGTGGCGGATTCGTTCATCAATTCTGTTGACATGGTTATGGATTTGTTTGGAAAACGGACTGCAAATATACCAAAAAGAACCGTTCTAAAGTTGAGTTTAATTACTTGTTATACAACAACATAAGAACAAGGTTCCACAAGCGGCAAATGGGTGAAAACGAAGAGCCCGACTTTCGCCGGGCCCTTCAACCTAACACATAACACAATGGAAAACTTATAACCCAAATCCGTAATAGGCGCGGGTACCGTTGGGGTAAATCCCTTCAATGAGCACGCCACCCTTTTTGCTGTTCAATATGTTCACGATATCATCAGGAGATGATACAGGACGATTGTCGATGCTCTGTATGATGAAACCTTCGCGGATACCTGCGTTGCGCAACTTTCCGGCATCCAACTTGGAAATCTTAACACCATTGCGAATACCCAACTTGGCGCCCTCTTCCCTGGAAAGCAATTCAAACTCGGCTCCCAAAGTGGATACCGACTCGTTCTTAACCACCTTCGTGTCGCCATCCTTATTGCGCAAGGTCACCGTCACATTTTTGGAGGCCCCATTCCTGTTGATGGCCACTACAACCTTGTCGCCAGGTCTGTATTTGCTTACTTGCTCTTGCAACTCGGGCGAAGAATTTACAGGTACGCCACCAACAGTAATGATGATGTCTCCTTCTTCGATGCCAGCCGACTCAGCAGCGCCGCCTTCGGTTAAACCAGCCACATATACACCATTCAGTTTTTTGAAACCTTTCTCTTCGGCAAGCTTGGAGTCGATATCGCGGATGCTTACGCCGATGAATGCACGCTGCACCTTGCCGTATTCAATCAAATCGCTCACCACCTTACGTACGATGTTAACGGGAATGGCAAAGGAATACCCCGAATAAGTACCCGTGCTCGATGCTATAGCCGTATTGATGCCGATGAGACTGCCTTCCGTATCCACCAATGCGCCACCACTGTTGCCGGGATTCACGGCAGCATCAGTTTGTATGAAAGATTCGATGGGGAATTGCTGGTCGGGCATGATGGATATATTTCTCGCCTTGGCGCTCACGATACCAGCCGTAACGGTAGAAGTCAGATTGAATGGATTGCCAACGGCCAATACCCACTCGCCTACCTTCACATTATCCGAGTTGCCATATGGCAAGAAAGGCAGGCCTTTATCCTCGACCTTTAGAAGCGCAAGGTCCGTTGAGGGATCGGTGCCTATGACTTTTGCTTGTAGGGTACGTTTGTCGTGCAGAGTTACCTCAACCCTATCAGAATTCTCCACCACGTGGTTGTTGGTTACAATGAAACCGTCGTCGGTGATGATGACGCCAGAGCCTGCACTGCGGGCTGGTTGAGGATTGCTATAACCGCGGTTGCCCCAAAAGAAATCCTGAAATGGATTCACATAACCATTATTGGAAGATACGGAGTACGTAGTTTTAACGTGAACAACCGCGGGCACCGTAGCCTCAGACGCAGCTACGAAGCTAGAAGGCATCGATTGTCCAGATGCGCTCACCATTCGAGCCGGGGGATTAGGCAATAATAGGTTTTTACCTGATTGGGCGTTCTCTCCGAAATATCCGGTAAAAACAGCCGCACCTCCAAAGCCGGCAACTACCGCTAAAGAGGCCATGAGCATGAATTGTTTGAATCGCTGTTTCATAGTTAATAGTATTGGTAACGTAAAAGTGCGCTCAAATCAAATGGTTTAGAATTTTGACCATGCGAAACTAGTTTGAGTAAATGAACGCTTTATGAAGACAAATATGATTGCTTTTGGTTAAAAATACGATGATAAGACTCATCCACCACACCTGAGCAAAGGTTATATTTGCGAATCTTCTAAAGGCCCTGATTTTGCCATAAACACTGGTTTTCAGAAACTTAATGATATGGAAATACCTTTTTTCAAGTTTCACGGGGCGCTAAACGACTTTGTAGTCCTTGACGGACGAAGTCATCAGGTTCCAAAACTATCAACGGAACTCGTTCAGCGGTTTTGTGATCGGCGCGAAGGAGTTGGAGCAGACGGCGTTATTGTACTGCAAGCAGAAGCCGAAACCTTGCGTATGGTTTACTTTAACAGCGATGGCAAAGAGGGTAGCATGTGCGGTAACGGCGGCAGGTGTTTTGCCGCTTTCGCGAGGATGCTAGGGCTGGCAGGCGAGCAAGTGGATTTTGAAGCGTATGATGGTACGCACCGGGCATTTGTGTTGGAGTCGAAGAACAACCAATACACCGTTCAATTGGAAATGGCCGACGTAAACGGAGTTGAACAGTTGAACGACTGTATGGTGCTTGATACCGGTTCTCCACACTACATCACTTTCGTGGATGACGTGGATGCGGTGGATGTGTTCAACAAAGGTAAATCCATCCGCTATTCGGAGCGCTTTGCCAAGGATGGTATCAATGTGAACTTCGTGCAACCTACATCAGGAGCGCTGCATATCAGAACCTATGAGCGTGGTGTTGAGGCCGAAACCATGGCTTGTGGTACAGGCAGCGTAGCAGCAGCCATCGCAGCATATGAATCAGGCTTGGTACCATCCAGCAACAACATCATCATACACACGCGTGGTGGCCAGCTGCAAGTAGCATTCGAAAAAAAGGATGGCGCATACCACCACGTTACGCTTACCGGTCCAGCTGAATTTGTTTTCAAAGGTTTTTTCCAATACGATGGAATATGATCAAAGGTGAACGCATCAACCTCAGGGCTGTAGAGCCTTACGACCGCGACTTGATGTTTGCGTGGGAAAACGACACACGCAACTGGCATGTGAGTGGAACATTGTCACCATTCAGCAAGCATACCGTTGACGAGTTTTTGAAAAATGCGAAGGAGGACATTTACGCGACGCGACAACTACGACTAGCCATTGATCTGAATGAAAATCCGCAACCAAGAACCATCGGCTACATCGACCTGTTCGATTTTGAACCGCCGCATCGCAGAGCCGGCGTGGGTGTTTTAATAGGTGATCGTGGCGATCGCGGCAAAGGGCTTGCATCTGAATCGCTGCAGTTGCTTTGCGGATATGCGAAGGATGTGCTCAACCTACACCAATTGTATTGCCACATCCACCAGGATAACCTCTCCAGCGTGAAGCTTTTCACTACCGCGGGATTCGTGCCTTGCGGAGAGCTTAAAGATTGGTCCTTCGTTTCCGGACAATGGAAGCATGTGGGTGTATTCCAAAAACTATTGAACCCTTGAACCGTTTTCACTGCCGATGGCACGCGTAAACATCATTCGTTTGGGAGCTTGGCTGACTACATCGGTCATGTTTTTGTCACTTGCCATGCAAGCAGGGTGCGGCAGTGGCGAAAAAGCGCAAGAGAAAACCGAAAACGACTCCACCAATTATGCAAGCTTGGATCCTTCCAATGGATATGTGGGTCAAGAGGCATGCAGCAGCTGCCATCAATCCATTTACGATTCATTCATACAAACCGGCATGGGCAAGTCGTTCGACATTGCCTCTGAAGCCAAAAGCAGCGGCGACTTCAAAAAGCATGCACCGGTATATGATCCACATCTTAACTTTTACTACCTCCCCTACTTCGACAACGACAGCCTGCGCATCATGGAATACCGGCTCGAAGGGAAAGACACGGTACACAAGCGTGTAGAAACAGTGAGTTACATTGTAGGATCCGGACAGCACACCAACTCCCATATCATGAACACCTTCGGCTATCTGAACCAGATGCCACTTACGTTCTACACCCAGAAAGGCAAATGGGATTTACCGCCTGGATTTGAAAAAGGAGGCAACACGCGTTTCAACCGACTGATTGGGTTGGAATGCATGTCGTGCCACAACTCCTATCCTGAATTCCTGATGGGTTCTGAAAACCGGTATGACTTTGTTGACAACGGCATCGGGTGCGAGCGTTGCCACGGGCCGGGCGAGCAACATGTGAAAGAAAAACAAGCGGGTAAGATTGTGGACATCGTCACCGCCATCGACCACACCATTGTGAATCCTGCTAAGCTCCCCATCGATTTACAGCTTGATGTTTGCCAACGTTGCCATATACAAGGCAACGCCGTGTTGAAGGAAGGTAAATCGTTTTTTGATTTCAAACCGGGCATGCGACTGAAGGATGTGATGGATGTGTACATGCCTGTTTACGACGGACCCAAGAACGAGCACATCATGGCCTCGCATGTGGAACGCATGAAACTCAGCAAATGCTTTACGGTTTCGGC
>JBKDSL010000183.1:0-12628 GCA_046340555.1 Bacteroidota bacterium | reverse complement strand
TCATCCACTTCACCATCCATAATCATATTAAAGCCTTTGATGGTTTCTTCGATTGGTACCAAAACACCTTTCAAACCGGTGAACTGCTCGGCTACGAAGAAAGGCTGTGATAGGAAGCGTTGAACACGACGGGCACGGTGTACTACCAATTTATCTTCGTCAGACAACTCATCCATACCCAAGATAGCGATGATATCCTGAAGCTCTTTGTAGCGCTGCAAAATCTCGTTTACGCGTTGGGCGGTACGGTAATGCTCTTCACCAACTACTGCAGGGGTAAGAATCCTGGATGTGGAATCCAAAGGATCTACCGCAGGATAGATACCTAACTCGGCAATCTTACGGCTCAAAACCGTCGTGGCATCCAAGTGGGCAAAGGTGGTTGCAGGAGCTGGATCGGTCAAGTCATCAGCAGGTACATAAACGGCCTGAACGGATGTGATGGATCCACGCTTGGTGGAAGTGATACGCTCTTGCATGGCTCCCATTTCGGTGGCCAAAGTTGGCTGATAACCTACAGCTGATGGCATACGTCCCAATAGAGCGGATACCTCAGAACCAGCCTGGGTGAAACGGAAGATGTTGTCGATAAAGAAGAGGATATCGCGTCCGCCCGACTGCTCATCTCCATCACGGAAATATTCAGCGATAGTAAGACCAGACAAGGCTACACGCGCACGTGCTCCAGGAGGCTCGTTCATCTGACCAAAAACCAAGGTGGCCTTGGATTCGGCAAGCTTTTGGTGGTCGATATTGGAAAGATCCCAGCCGCCTTCTTCCATGGAATGCTTAAATGCATCACCATAGTTGATTACGCCTGATTCCAAGAACTCGCGAAGCAAGTCGTTTCCTTCACGAGTACGCTCACCTACACCGGCAAAAACTGACAAGCCAGAATATGCTTTGGCGATGTTGTTCACCAGCTCCATGATCAATACGGTTTTGCCTACACCAGCACCACCGAACAAACCGATTTTACCTCCTTTTGAATATGGCTCGATCAAGTCGATTACCTTGATTCCTGTAAAAAGCACTTGGCTTTCAGTGGAAAGATCTTCGAATCTTGGAGCCTCACGGTGGATGGGTAAACCTTTTCCAGGTTTTACCTCTACTTGTCCGATTCCGTCGATGGCTTCACCAACTACGTTAAATAAGCGGCCTTTGATAGCATCTCCAGAGGGCATCTGGATGGGAGCACCGGTAGCTTCAACTGGCAAGCCACGTACCAAACCGTCGGTAGAATCCATGGCAATGGCGCGAACCGTGTCCTCACCAATGTGCTTTTGGCACTCAAGGATTACCTTTTGGCCGTTTTCTTTGGTGATGATAAGCGCGTCAAGTAGGTTAGGCAGGGTTGTGTCCTTACCTTCGAATGATACGTCAACAACAGGTCCGATTACCTGAACGATTTTACCGATGTTCTTCATGCCGAATAGTGGATGTTTGGATTGGTTAGATTTGCGAGTGCAAAAGTAGGACAATTAATCCATAAAAGGTAGGCTGCCAAGTTTCGAAATCAAGGTGTTTGAAAATACCAGCTGTGATTTATATAAGTAATTGAAAAGCAATCAATAAAGTAAATTTTTATAATTGAAAATATACCAATCCATCGACGAATTTAAGCCTGTTGCCGGGTTGGTGGTTACCATAGGCACATTTGATGGCGTTCACCTCGGGCATAAGAAATTGTTATCTCGAATTGTTGAGTTGGCATCCGAAAAAAACGGGGAGTCGTTGGTGCTCACCTTTTTTCCACATCCTCACATGGTGCTCAGGCCAGAAGAGCATGGAGTAGAATTGCTTAGTACCACCACCGAAAAAGTGGATTTGCTCCGCGAAAGCGGTATCAACCATCTGGTTATACACCCATTCAGCCGTGATTTCTCGGCCATGTCGGCCAGTCAATTCATCCAAACAATTATCGCCCAAAAACTACAAGCCAGTAAGTTGGTGATTGGATATGATCATCGGTTTGGTAACCAGCGTGCTGGAAGCATAAGAGAGCTTCGTCTAAGCGGACAAAATCTTGGTTTTGAGGTGGAGGAGATACCAGAACAGGATATTGATGCAATTGCAATCAGTTCAACCCGCATACGCAAGGCACTAAAAGACGGTAGGGTGGGCGAAGCTGCCGCTTTGTTAGGAAGGCCATACTCCCTCTCCGGTATCGTGGTTCGTGGAAATCGTATTGGTCATTCCATAGGGTTTCCAACGGCCAATATCCGCATTCCCGAATCCTACAAACTCATCCCCTCCGAAGGGGTTTACCTAGCACGATTTGGTTTTGGTGGTAAAAGCTTCCACTCTATGGTAAGCATCGGTCGAAGACCAACCTTGGAGTCAAACGGCAAGCTGAGTATCGAAGCCCATGTTTTGGATTTCAATGATGACCTTTACGGAGCAGTTGTGTCCGTATATTTGCTAGATAAACTGCGCGACAACATACGTTTCCAGGATTTGGATGCGTTAAAGAGCCAGTTGAAAACAGACCGCGAAGCCACAAAGCTATTCTTCAACCACCAGCCATGAAGCCAACTCCAATAGTAATGATTTCGTCGAAGAAGGCATTTTGCTTTTTTGCTGTACTACTGTTGTCGATTTGCATGGTTCCTTCTGCTCAAGCACAAGAAAACGAAGACGGAAGCAGGCCAGAGTACAAACGTCCCAATTTTAAAACGTATACATCCTTGGAGGACGCGCTACAATATCCGGATTCTGTTTTCATACTCTCTTTGAAAGGGAAAAAGCTCACATCCATTCCTGAGGATGTTTTCAAGTTTAAGCACTTGTTGGTTCTTGATTTGTCCAAAAACCGAATCACCGAGCTTCCTCCAACGGTAGGTCAGTTTACTGATTTGGTAGAACTTGACCTCAGTTACAATCGAATTACTGCATTGCCTTCCGAAATTGGCGGCATGCGCTCCGTTAGAAAATTATCGTTGAACCGTAATTCAATCGCCACATTGCCAGAGAGCATAGGCGAAATGTCCTCACTGGAGGTCATAGAGCTTTGGGATAATGAAATTATTGAGCTGCCAGCATCCATGCGTAATCTGAAACACCTTCGTTTACTGGAATTGCGTGGCATTTTGCTTTCTGACGAACAGCATAAGGAATTTCAAGAGTTGCTGCCCGAAACCGTTATCCAGATGTCTCCTGCTTGCAATTGCAAGACCCGGTAAGCCTAGAAACGGATATCTGCTTTTAACATGAAGTTCCTCCCCGCCTGAGGGTAGTAATAGTTTTCATCCACCCTTGTTCCGCCCGCTATGTATCCGAAGGTGTAACCATTCGATTCATACAGCTCATCCAATACATTGAAAGCCATAAGTGATAAAGTCAAAGACTTCAAGGATTTTATTTTGGGACTCCAATGCAGCCGGATGTCTGCAACCGTGTAAGGGTCTATTGACTTGGTATCGCTTGAAGTGTTGTCGAGGTATTGCTTGCCTGTATGTCTCCCCACCAGTTCGAATCGTAATTGGCTGTTCGGCTCGTATGCAATATTGCCATAAGCTGTGAGGTTTGGCGAAAAGGCAATGTCGGTTTCGTTGTATATGGTAAGTTGCTGGCCGCCTTGGTCATAATCATCAATAAATTCCCGAAACTCTTTTATTTTACTGCGGCTCAACGATCCATTAGCTTTCAAGGAAACTTTGTCACTAATGCGCCAGTGGATTTCGGTTTCTAATCCTTCTCTGAATGATTCAGGCACATTGGTGCGGGTGTAATTGCCCACATCATTGATTTGGCCAGTCAAAACCAATTGGTCTATATATTGCATCAGGAAATAGTTGAATCGGGCAGTGACTCGTTGCCAAGTGTGATGATAACCGCTCTCTAAATCCAACATACGCTCAGGCTTCGGTCGACTGTTTACAGAGCTTTCGGTATAGTCGTCGCGGGAAGGTTCTTTGGAGGCGCCGGAAATCGATAGATAACCATACTTGCCAGGCGCCGTGGTGTAAGTAATACCTAATTTCGGATTGATGAAAGTGAGGGCATCCTCTTGTGGCACTTCTCTCAACAACTCATCATACCCGCTGAATGAATAGTCAACCTGTCGCAGTTGTATATCGCCATATAAGCTTACCGACTGACTAATATCCCAAGTTGATTTGGCAAAAACATTGAAGTCCTTTTTAAGTCCATTGTTGTCGTAGTAGCGATGCCGGATATTTCCATTGGATGCATATTTAGCCCAGATGATCTCTCCGAAATGGTCGCCATCGTAATTGTTATAACCGCCTCCGATTTGAACGTTTATCCTCTCATTTGGAGTGTACTTTAAGTTAGTGGAGATGCCGTAAAAGTGGTTGTCAAGCCATTTACGCCTAATGAGATCGGTGCTAGTGATGGTATCGTTTCCGTTAATCACGTTATCTAGCAAGTATTCCGTTAGCACCTGATCGGTTTTGTATTCTTCATAAAAGCCTCGTCCGTAGGTGTAATGGATAGCTGTGTTCAAATCCAGATGGTCACTGATTTCCCATGAGTGGAAAAGTTGGTAGTGGTCTTGTTGATAGTCGTCGACCTGGTTTTCGTAATTGTAATAATTAAAAGTTCGGTTGGTGTCGAGTGCTGCTTCCGGTATGCCATACCACGATTGGTAAGTCACTTCCTTACCCGAAAACACATTCATTCGTAAACTTTGTTTTTCGCCGTAATAACCTCCTGTTAAAAAATAGGATTTCAGATTGGAGGATGCCCTATCCACGTATCCATCAGATAGGACTTTCGACAAGCGGGCCTCGAAGTTCCATTTGCCGAATATGGTGCCCGTTCCAGCCTTGAAGGTTGCTTTTTGTGTGTTGAAGCTACCGGCAGCAAGTGATACTGCACCGAAAGGTTCTGTTGATGGCCTGCTGGTGGTAATGTGAATGCCTCCGCCGAATGAAGATGCGCCGCTGGATGATGTTCCCGCACCGCGTTGTACTTGTATGTTTTCTACTGATGATGCAAGGTCGGGCATGTTCACCCAGTACAGTTGTTGCGATTCAGGGTCATTGATGGGGATCCCATCAATAGTCACATTGATACGTGTGGCGTCAGATCCCCTGATGCGCAATCCTGTGTATCCTGTTCCATTACCTGCATCCGATGTGATGTTTGCGGATGGTATCGACTCTAGTAAGAATGGCATATCGCGTCCTGTATTGTTGCGACTCAACTCCTCGGAACTGATTCCGTTATAAACCATGGCAGATTTGGTGTCCGCTCTTTGAGACGTTATAACTACCTCTTTTGCTACTTTGGAAACGAGAGGCAATAGTTTGAAATCCATTTTTATGGACTTGCTTGAATCAGCACTTTCGTTCTTTTCTATCAATACATTTTTAGTGTTGTATCCGATATGGCTTAATATCAGCGCAGCTTTTGCTGAAGGAATGGCTATTTTGTAATAGCCACCTGTGGATGAAATAGCTCCAGCATTTTTGCTTTCGCCAATGCGAATATGAACGGATTCAATGGGTTTACCGGTTTCGGAATCTGTTATTTGCCCTTGAATAAGATATTGGGCATTCGCAAACAATGGAAAAAGGGCAAGGACTAGACCTTTAAGGATGGAATGTTTCATAAGTGTTGATTCTATATTTGCAAGGATGGCACTGAAAAAACACCCAACAGCTAAGCTGCCATTTCCTACGCCGGCATTACCCGGATCAGGTTCGAGGGTATAATCTCAGCACTCCGGTAGACCCGGTTAGCACCCCTTTGTTGATGCGAATATAACAAGATGGCGGTAAAAAAAGTTTTTGGGGCCGAAATAAGGATTAATGTATGCTGAAGAGAATTGGGATTGCTGTTTTGTCAATCGCTATGAGTGGATTTTCAAATGCGTAAAGTCGAAAAACCAATATGACTAATTGGATTTTTATAGCACCTTTTCACTGTCTGCTTTTTAGTTAATCGTTTAAGTTGAATTGAAAATTTGCGGTTGAATTACGTCTAAGATATTTTCGCCTTGGGGCGGGGACGATAGTCCCCCACATTTTTTCATTACATAACGTGAATTAAATTAAACGTTTAAGTTCGTTTGAAAATTTGGAGGTCAATTTTTTGAAATTTATTTTCGCCATGGGGCTGGGAACGTAGTTCCCCGATTTTTGAATTCGTTTTTTTAAATTCAACATCATCCTTTTGAAGTGTTATGGAATTTACCTGGTTCGATGTATTCGATTATCTGCTTTCTAATTTTAGTATTAATATACGGTTTTGACTAAAAAACGTCTTCGATGTTTTTGTTTGTTTGTCCATTTTC
Organism: Bacteroidota bacterium; assembly: GCA_046340555.1. Lineage (GTDB taxonomy): Bacteria > Bacteroidota > Bacteroidia > AKYH767-A > OLB10 > JALRAP01. The sequence continues at coordinate 6,366 of JBKDSL010000183.1, read as the reverse complement.
GGTTGTTTTTTGGTCAACCTAATTCAGGCATGCACAAATCGTAAATCGTCAACCCTTCGTCCGATAGTTATCGGACTGATAGTTATCGTACAGGCTCAAGGCATGTCGTACATCTTCAATTGATTTCTATCTTTGGGCATGCAACCCGAATTCCTTGCCATATCCATCGCCGCAGGTTTTTTGTCCGGCATCATCAATACATTGGCGGGCAGCGGTTCGGTTTTCACTTTGCCCGTATTGCTTTATTTGGGACTTCCTGCTCATATCGCCAACGGTACTAACCGCGTTGGCATACTTGCTCAAACATTTGTTGGAGGCTGGATGCTTTATGTTAAAGGCGGACTGAAATTCAAAAATGACATCAAGCATATCCTACCAACAGTGATTGGGTCTGGCTTGGGGGCGTGGACGGCAACTGAAGTAGGTGAGGAGTACTTGCGGTACACCATTGGCGGAGTCATGCTGCTGCTGTTGGTGGTGACTTGGTTTCGTTATGGTGACTTCATCCGCGAAAGCGACAAACCATTGTCCCGGTTAAAGGAGCTAGGAGGGTATCCACTGTTGTTTGTCATCGGATTTTATGGTGGTTTCATACAATTAGGGGTAGGTATTTTCACCTTGGCAGCATTGGTTTTGTTTCTGAACTTCACATTGAAGCACGCCAACGCTTTGAAAAACATGATGAACTTTTTCCTCACATTGCCCGCCTTTTGCGTATTTGCAATCAAGGGTCATATTATGTGGGAGGTGGGGGCTGTTGTAGCGGTCGGACAAACTGCAGGGGCTTTTATTGCGGCACGCTATGCCATCAAATCCAAATCAGCGCAAGTTTGGATTCGTCGTTTGTTGGTGTTGATGATGTTGGTAACGGCTAGCGAATTACTCGGGTTGCTTCCTCTATTGAGAAAGATCCTGCTTTCATGAAAAACAATTCGGGTTAGGACATCATAGTGTCCGTTTCCCGGATGTCGCGCGCATTTTGATTGTACTTCATTCGAAATCTTCTGCTGAAGTATGCGGGGTCTTTGAAGCCCACGCGCCGTGCTATTTCCTGGACGCTTTCGGTTGTTGACCTGAGCAAGAAGTGCGCTTGCTCCAAACGGCGGTTTTCAATGTAGTCTTGTAGGTTGTGGTTTGTTAACGACTTGAAAAATTGACCGATGTAATCGCGGGAGACAAAAGCCAGCTCCGCAATTTTCTGGTTGGTAAGGTCTCCGGCGAGGTTGTTTTGTATGTATTCTATTATGCTGACTAGCCTGTTGTCCAACAAATAGTCCAATTTGGACACCTGTTCACGATAACTTGGATTATTGTATATATGCCTGCATATGTGGATGATGAGCTGGTCTGTGTACTTGAGTACCATCGTCTTTTTCCCCAATTGATCGCTGGATTCCTCGACAATGATCTTGCTTATTATGTCTGCCAAAACCTCGTCTGGCCCAATGAAAATGCACGGCAATTGGAGCATGTTGAAAAAGGGGACTGCTCCATAAACGGAAACTTCAAATGCTATTATGTTGAATACATGTTCTGCGTCATCCAATCCAATGGAAGGATTGATGGGCTTAACATATCGCTCACGCTGTTCAGGAGAAGTGAAGCCTTCTGAACTGATGGTGTCGTATGGGCCATGACCATGCCGGAAGTTGATGACACTGTCGCGCGGGATGAAAACAAATCCCCCTTCTTCAATTTGTTTGTGGTTATTCTGAATACCATCGCCTGCACTGAAAAAGCCTTTTTTGACCTGTACGATTATGTCCTTCTCTTCGCGAGTATTGATTAGCTCCACAGATCTAACCACTTTCCTCATGTTTGAAAGCACGTACTTGATTTCAAGGGAATCAATGATCCGGTTAAAGTTGTCCTTGCTCATCCGTTTACACTTTAAGAAGTAGTTTTGCAAAAGGGAGTCAAATGTATAAAATATTGTTTTGTAGAAAAAAGTGTAATTGGATTAGTGCAATTTTTTGTTTGATCGATAAACCTGTTAATAAAAAGAAAATCAGCTATTTAAGCTATTTTTGAAATGTTTAACTTTATTTGAATTGTTCAATTTGACTGATATTTTGGAATGGATTGGCGCCATTTCTGGGCTCTTAGGGGTTTGGTTGACCATGCGCAGGAATATTTGGTGTTTCCCCATTGGGTTGATAAATGTTTCCATTTCGGCGTATTTGTTCTATGAATCCAATCTTTTTGCGGACACCTTGCAGCAGTTTGCCTTCGCAATCCTGATTGTTTTTGGATGGATCAGTTGGCGAAATGTGCCCATTATCCAGCTGCCTCTTGTTTCTAGATTGAGTATTAAGTCACGATTCGGATACATAGCGATAGCATTGGCAACAGGTTTGGGGCTTGGTGCTTTTTTGCATATTTATACGACTGCACATTATCCCTATGTTGATGCCATGCTGACATCTTTCTGTTTTGTTGGTCAATTCCTGATCGCCAAACGTAAAATTGAAAATTGGCATATTTGGATATTCACCAATGCTGGATATGTGGTATTGTATCTTGTTAAGGATTTAAATGTGTACGCTGCCTTGTATTTGGTTTATTTGGCTATGGCAGTTTGTGGATTAAAGCAATGGCAATTGGAGTTGCGTCATGGAAAATAAAACCATTCGAATCGCCTTGATAGGTCCGGAGTCAAGTGGCAAATCCACCATTGCTGCTCACATTGCTGCCCGGTTCGATTTCGTGTTGATCTCTGAGAATGCACGTCAATATCTTGGAGCATTGAATAGGCCATATGCGCTAAGCGACGTGTTGCACATTTACGAGCAGCAAATGGCCTTTGAATCAGAGCAACTACATGGACTGCCTAAGGGCTTAGTGTCCGATACAGAATGCATTAATGGCCTGGTCTGGTGCGAGGAAGCATTTGGGTCAGCTCCATCATGGTTCGAAAATCAAATACTATCCAAGCCTTACGATTTATACCTGCTAACTACTCCTGATATTCCCTATGAAGCAGATCCTTTACGCGAAAACCCGGGTCGAGGAATGTACTTTTTCGATCGATACCAAAAGGAATTGGAAAAACGTGGATTGCCCTTTATAGTAATATCCGGAGATGGTGAAACCAGATTGCGTTTAGTGGAAAAAACGATACAGGAATTAATCTTTAACGGGCGCTTGCAACGCTCTTGACAGCATTTGCAAACTCTCCAAGTAAGCTAGGGTTCTTTTCTATGGAAGTACCAATAACAATAAGATCGGCACCGGCTTTGCAGTTCTGTTGAGCTTTTTCGGGCGTGCGAATACCTCCTCCAACAATCAAAGGCACGGTTATGCTCTTGGAAACGGCCGAAATCATTTCTTCACTAACCGGGTTCGATGCTCCGCTACCCCCATCCAAAAAAATCATTTTCAGCCCCAGCATTTCTCCCGCCATGGCTGTGCAAACAGCTATGGATGGCTTGTTGTGGGGTATGGGAGTGGTGTTGCTCATGTAGAGTGCTGTGGTGTTAGCTCCACTGTCGATTAACATATACCCCGTAGAGATAGACTCTAACTTTTTTTCGCGGATCAATGGCGCCGCCATCACATGGTTTCCGATGAGTAAGTCTGGGTTTCTTCCGGAAATAAGGGAAAGGAACAAAATGGCGTCTGCCTGTTCATCCACCTGACTAATACTCCCAGGGAAAATGACAATGGGCTTTGAACATGCATAGCGGATGCGTCGAATGCAATTGGGGAGGTTGCCATCAGACAGCAGGCTTCCCCCTACGAAGATGTAATCTACACCATGTTCCTCAGACATGCGGGCTATCGACTCCGCTTCCCGGTTGCCGGTTTTGTCCGGATCCACCAATACAGCCAACTGCTTGACGCCCTCGGCCTTCAAATTGCAAATCTGTTGGTATACGCTCATGGCTTTCAATGCCCTAAATTACAAATCATTAACGTATTCTCACTGGGGGTGCTAAAATATTTGCATACATCAGTAACCAATTTGCCCCTCACCGTGTTAATGAATAACTTTGCAAAACTCTAATCAATTACAACCATGATTAACACTCAAACCAGTACGCACGTGAAACACAAGGTAAAAGATATGTCGCTGGCCGATTGGGGCCGCAAGGAAATCCGACTCGCCGAGGCCGAAATGCCCGGTTTGATGTCGCTTCGTGAAGAATTCGGCAAAAGCCAGCCGCTCAAAGGCGCCCGCATCGCCGGTTGCCTGCATATGACCATCCAAACGGCTGTGCTTATTGAGACCTTGCAAGCCCTAGGAGCCGAAGTAACCTGGTCTTCCTGCAACATCTTCTCCACACAAGATCATGCCGCTGCCGCCATTGCCGCCGCTGGAACATCGGTTTATGCTTGGAAAGGCATGAACAACGAAGAGTTCGACTGGTGCATTGAGCAAACGCTCTTTTTCGGCGAAGACCGCCAACCATTGAATATGATTTTGGATGATGGTGGTGACTTGACCAACATGGTACTCGACAAATACCCTGAGTTGATCCCCAACATCAAGGGTATCTCTGAAGAAACCACAACCGGTGTGTTGCGTTTGCATGAGCGCGTGAAGAACGGCACACTCCCAATGCCTGCTATCAATATCAACGACTCAGTAACCAAGTCCAAGTTAGATAACAAATACGGCTGCCGCGAGTCGCTCGTAGATGCCATTCGTCGCGCCACCGACCTCATGTTGGCTGGTAAGGTTGCTGTTGTTGCCGGTTATGGTGATGTAGGAAAAGGTTCTGCCGATTCACTCAGCAGCGCCGGTGTTCGTGTAATCGTTACCGAAATCGATCCTATCTGTGCCCTTCAGGCCGCTATGGAAGGATACGAAGTGAAGCGCATGGATACTGCCATTAAAGAGGCTGACATCATTGTAACGGCTACCGGTAACAAAGACATCGTGTTGGGTCGTCACTTCCGTGCGATGAAGCACAATGCGGTGGTTTGCAACATCGGTCACTTCGACAATGAAATCGACATGGCATGGTTGAATGAGAATTATGGTCATTCCAAGGAGGAGATCAAGCCTCAAGTAGATAAGTATACGGTTGATGGCAACGATATCATCGTGTTGGCCGAAGGTCGCTTGGTGAATTTGGGTTGTGCCACCGGTCACCCTTCTTTCGTGATGTCGAACTCTTTTACCAATCAAACCTTGGCTCAGATCGAGTTGTGGATGAACCACCAGAGCTATGAAAACAAGGTTTATACCCTTCCCAAGCATTTGGATGAGAAGGTAGCCCGTTTGCATCTGGCCAAAATCGGTGTAGAACTTGATGAGCTTACACCCGACCAAGCCAATTACATCGGCGTACCTCAGCAAGGGCCGTTCAAATCGGAGCAGTACCGTTACTAAAATTCGATTTCGAATTCAATATAAAAAGGCCTCCGAATGGGGGCTTTTTTTATGGGGGATTTAAACCCTGAAGCGTGCGTAGCTCTGCTTCAGGGGACTATTGAACCCTGCAATGTGCGAAGCTCTAGTGCCGAGTAGGATTAAAACAAAGTGCGAACGCTGATAAAACAGATGAATCTGATTGGCGCGGATTTGATTGGAATTGATTTATAAATCCGCGTTGATCCATTCAATCAGCTTAATCCGATTTCTATTGCTTCCCGCTGTCGCCTACTGCCATCGCCTACCGCCACCGCTATTCGCTACCCGCCTGCGGCGAGGCAAGCCGGTCACTAGTTATACACCCTCAACGCATTGCCATCAAACAGTGTCTTGTACTGGTACAACGGACGTGTTGCAGGACCGTTTATAACGCTGCCGTCGAAAATGCTGAAGCGTGAACTACAACAGGAATCCACGGCTGAAATCCCGGATAACACTTGTACAATGGAGCAACTAGCCGTTGGATCGAATGTGCAATTGCGCTCGGAGGCGGTGAATTCTGTGGTGGATTTGCGGTATATGATAACTCCCTTTGTGCCAGCATTCACATACATCCATCCACCAACAACAGTCAAGTCCACACAAGATGGTTCATTCAAATAAATAGTGAAGTCCACATAATACTGAGCGATATCATTCGTCTCATCCTTAGAACAAGCATTACTCAACAACAGGAAAAGTACCAGGGGAATAAGGCGTTTCATGATGTAAATATAACCAATATGGTAGTCATTAGTCACCCCTCGAGAGCCTCAGGGCGGAGTTGGTCATTAGTCAATTACCTATCGTATATCGTATATCGTATATCGTCAATCGTATATCGTCTATCGTATATCGTCAATCGTATATCGTCAATCGTATATCGTCCGTGTTTCCATCCAATAAGGGCAAGCTGCTTACCGCCACCGCCTATTGCCTACCGTATTCGGTCACTGGTCACCGGTCACCGGTAACTTTGACAAATACCGCTCACCATTCACCATCAA
>JBKDSL010000182.1:0-18710 GCA_046340555.1 Bacteroidota bacterium | reverse complement strand
ACCTCGTTTCGCCAACTTCGCTGCGCGGCGCTTACTCTGTTGGCGATGAACTGAATGCGATACGAAAACAAGAACCGGTTTACTCGCTTCGATGACCTCAGGGCAAGTTCGATTCGCTTACTCAGCCAGCATGGATGATATTGCCTAATCATGATGGTTCTAATGACTCTAAAAAATTAAATTAAACGTTTAAGTTTAACTCTTAATTTGTAGCTGAATATTTTGAAATTTATTTTCGCCATGGGGCGGGGAACGAAGTTCCCCCGTTTCTTACTTGGCAAAAGTAAAATCATATAAAGTTTTAAGTTCGATTGAAAACTTGCAGGTGAATATTTCAAATTTTTATTTTCGCCATGGTGGGGCTCTTCGACCCATCGTCTGATAGCTATCGGACTGGCTCAGGATAAACTAGCTCAGGGCGATTGATGTTAGTCCCACAGTTAATTCACCATAAAAAGAAAAAATTTAAACGTTTAAGTTAGAATGAAAATTTGCGACTGGATTTTTCAAAAATTATTTTCGCTATGGGGCGGGGAGCGCAGCTCCCCAGTTTTAACAGTTAAATATTACTAAAAGCTCAATAAACGTTTAATCCCCCCTTCTTGACATTTCAAGCATGGAATTAATGTTTCGTCTTGTTACTTTTGATTTATCTAAATTCTAAATACCATGTCGGTTCTTTTCCTCGATATAGAAACCATTCCGCAGCACCCCTCTTTCGATACCTGTCCGGAAGAAGTAAAAAAACTCTGGTCCCGCAAAGCGGGCAACCTGAAACATGAGCCTGAAGAGTCTGTAGAGGACTTATATAAGAGAGCGGGGATCTATGCCGAGTTCGGACAGATCATTTGCATTTCGACCGGTTTTGTTCACAAGGTAAACGGTGTCGAAACATTGCGCATAAAGTCTTTCTACGGACATGATGAAAAAGCGCTTCTTACGGATTTTGCCGATTTGCTGCGCAATAGTTTTTCTTCATCCGATAGCAGACTCTGCGCTCACAATGGTAAAGAATTCGACTTCCCGTTTCTAGCCAGACGCATGGTGATAAACGGTATCCAGCTGCCTACAATTCTCGACATTGCTGGCAAGAAACCATGGGAAGTGAATTTCCTAGACACCTTGGAGTTGTGGAAGTTCGGTGATTTCAAAAGTTACACACCACTGAACCTGCTTACACATGTGCTGGGGATACCTAGTCCGAAAGACGACATCGATGGCAGCCAGGTATGGTCTGTGTATTGGATTGAAAAAGACCTCGAACGCATCATGCGTTATTGTGAAAAGGATGTGGAAGCGCTTGCCAATGTTTACAGGCGCATGAAGGGAACGCCAATAATCCCTCGCGAAAACATAGTAAGAGCCTGACCTCTTACTTGTTGATTTCGATGAATCGCTCGATGTCGCGCACCAAACCAAACACGATAATAGTATCTGACTCGATGAGCACCGTTTCGGAGTTGGGTACACCCAAGATATGACACTCCTTCACCACTTCACCGTCTTTGATCACTTCGGTTTCACGCTTAAGAGTAATCAAATTCAGGTTGTATTTGCTGCGTAGATTAATGTCACCCAAAGTTCTGTTGGCGATGGAGCGCGGTGTTTTCACCTCTACAATTTCGTAGTTATCGGGCAAAAGAAGTGACGTGAGGATGTTGGGATTGAGCAAACGTTCGGCAACGGCGAGACCCACATCGTTTTCCGGAGATAGGATTTCGGTTACCCCAATCTTTTCGAGAATCATCCGCTGGTGTTTACCATTGGCACGTGCCATGATGCGCTTCACCTTCAATTCCAACAATTGTACGATACAAAGCATCAATGACTCGAAATCCTCGCCGATAGCTACCACCACGGCATCCATTTCTTGTACGTTGTGCGAACGTAATAGTTTGATATCGGTGGCATCCATGCATACTGCGTAAGAAACATCTTCCTTGATGTCTTCGATATGTTCCTCACTGCTATCAATAGCTAATACCTCGGCTCCACGAACCGCCAACGTGCGGGCAATAGCGTTTCCAAACTGACCGAGACCGATTACCGCGAATTTGTATTGAGACATTTCGATTGATGATTGATGATTTACGATTTGTTACTTATCCCCCTGAGCTTGTTACTTACTTTACCTCCAGCGCTTGCCTGAGATCCTCTACCAAATCCTCCACATCTTCGATGCCGACACTTAGGCGGATAAGTGAGTCGGAGACGCCGGATTTTTCGCGCTCTGCCTTGGGAATGCTGGCGTGTGTCATGCTGGCAGGGTGTCCGAGTAAAGACTCTACTCCTCCCAGTGATTCTGCTAATGAGAACACTTTCGTGGATGATGCCATGTGGAAGGCTTCTTCCATGGAATCACCTTTCATCGTGAATGAAATCATACCTCCGAAATCGCGCATTTGTGATTTGGCAATAGTATGGTTCGGGTGATCTTCGAATCCGGGCCAATGTACTTTGGCGATGCGTGGATGCTGGCGAAGGAAGTGTGCTATTTCCTTGCCGTTTTTACAATGTGCCTGCATACGTACATGCAATGTTTTGAGTCCGCGAAGCACCAAGAAACTGTCCATTGGACCTGGTACGGGACCGCAAGAGTTGGTGATGACTGCCAACTCCTCATAAATTTTATCAGCGTTCGTACATACGGCACCCATCACCACATCTGAGTGGCCGCCAAGATATTTGGTCGCTGAATGCATAACCATGGTAGCACCCAAATCCAATGGATTTTGCAGGTATGGTGAGGCGAAAGTATTATCCACCACCAGCATCAACCCCTTTTCCTGGGCTATGGTTGCGCATGCGCGGATGTCGATGATTTTCATCAACGGGTTGGTAGGTGTTTCCACCCAAAGCATTTTGGTTTTTGAGTTGATGTGTTTACGGATATCCTGCGCATCGTGCATGTTCACGAAATGAAACACAATGCCGTAGTGTGCAAATATTTTCGTGAACATCCGGTAAGAGCCGCCATACAAATCGTCGGTAGCCACCACTTCGTCGCCAGGACGAAGCAGTTTCAAGATGGTATCTTCAGCGCCTTGTCCGGATGAAAAACACAAAGCATGTTTAGCGTTCTCTAAAGAGGCAATGCATTTTTCGAGTGCCACCCGTGTGGGGTTTTTACCACGGGCATATGCATAGCCTTTGTGCTTGCCTGGGGATTCCTGAACATAGGTGGAGGTCTGGTATATGGGGGTCATGATGGCCCCCGTTGTGGGGTCGGGCTCCTGCCCTGCGTGTATCGCGCGTGTAGCGAATTTCATATTGATGGATTAAAAAACACGGCAAAGGTAGAATGAATAAGTCCACTTGATGAATCATCTTCTACAATTATGAACACATCCTCATTTGGATTAATCCAACGAAAATTAAGCCTTGACACATTAAACCTAAACCAAATTCGTTTTCAGCTTGTTTTATCCTAGAAGCTTCTAGGTAATTTCTTTAACTCCCTAAAAATCTTAACTTTGCGTAAATCACCATTTAGCCAGCATATGGACATCAAGCCGGGGCCTCTGCTTTCCGAAATCAACGACCCCAACGATTTGCGGTTGCTTAAACCTGAACAGTTGAAACAGGTTTGTGAAGAGCTAAGGCAGTATATCATTGATATTGTGTCGGTTAATGGTGGACATTTTGGAGCCAGTTTGGGTGTGGTAGAACTCACCGTTGCTATCCACTATGCCTTCAATACTCCGTATGACCAATTGGTGTGGGATGTAGGCCATCAGGCCTACGGACATAAGATTTTGACCGGTCGGCGCAAAGTGTTTCACACCAATCGCATTTACAAGGGCCTTTCAGGATTCCCAAAGAGGTCCGAAAGCGAATACGACACCTTCGGCGTAGGCCACTCCTCCACTTCCATATCAGCTGCTTTAGGAATGGCTGTTGCCTCCCGCTTGCAAGGCTACAAAGACCGTCAGCACGTTGCTGTAATCGGCGATGGGGCTATGACTGCAGGCTTGGCTTTTGAAGGGCTCAACCATGGAGGTGTTGAAGACTCCAACCTTTTGGTGGTGCTCAACGACAACTGTATGAGCATCGATCCGAATGTGGGTGCGCTCAAAGAATACCTCACCGATGTAACCACTTCGCACACTTACAACAAGGTTAAAGACGAGATCTGGAACATCCTCGGTAAGATATCCAAGTTCGGTCCAAATGCGCAGTCCATTGCCCAGAAAGTTGAAAATGCTGTCAAGTCGGCCGTTCTCAAACATAGCAACCTGTTCGAATCATTACGCTTCCGGTATTTTGGCCCTATAGACGGTCATGATGTGAATCATTTGGTGAAAGTCATGAACGATTTGCGCGACATTCCCGGCCCCAAGATCCTGCATTGTGTTACAGTAAAAGGCAAAGGCTATGAACTAGCGGAAAAAGATCAAACCAAATGGCATGCGCCGGGTTTGTTCGACAAAGTAACCGGAGAGATTTTCAAGCCTGTTATCGAAAAACCCCAACCACCCAAATACCAGGATGTTTTCGGACACACATTGGTTGAGTTGGCAGAGGCCAATGATAAGGTCGTGGGTGTTACTCCTGCCATGCCATCTGGCTCCTCGATGAATATCATGATGAAAGCCTTTCCAAAGCGGTCTTTCGATGTTGGAATCGCCGAACAACATGCGGTGACTTTTTCCGCAGGCATGGCTACACAAGGATTGGTGCCTTTCTGCAATATTTATTCATCTTTCATGCAGCGTGCGTATGACCAAGTGGTGCATGATGTGGCGCTTCAAAACCTACAAGTTGTTTTCTGTTTGGACCGCGGTGGTTTGGCTGGTGCCGATGGACCCACTCACCACGGCTCATTTGACTTTGCCTTCTTCCGTTGCATTCCCAACATGGTTGTATCTGCTCCCATGAATGAAGAAGAGCTTCGCAACTTGATGTATACCTCCACGCTGTACAAAGGACCGTTCTCCATCCGTTATCCGAGAGGTAATGGTGTGATGGTAGAATGGCGCACACCGTTCCAGCAGATTCCTGTAGGCAAAGGCAGAAAAATCTGCGATGGTGAGGAAATCGCCATCCTGTCGATTGGCCATCCCGGCAACTTCGCCTTAGCAGCATGCAGGCAACTGCAACAAGAAGGATTCCATCCGGCGCATTACGATATGCGTTTCGTAAAACCGTTGGACGAGGAAATGCTGCATGAGGTGTTCGGCAAATTCAACAAAATCATTACCGTAGAAGACCATGCCATACAAGGCGGATTTGGAAGTGCTATAGCAGAGTTCATGATCGACCATGGGTACCAAGCCCAGATCACCCGTTTGGGAATTCCAGACCGATTCATTGAGCACGGCGAACAAAAAGAACTCTATAATGAATGTGGATTTGATGTGAAAGCCATTGTAAATGCGGTCCATCAATTGGCTTCGAGTCCTATTGATACCATTGCTTAATGGCTTATAATACTAATATTCAGCCACTTAAATTACAATTTGATTAATATTTGCATTCAATTGTTTGTAGTATTATCTTTAAGGTTCTGATAATCATTAAACCACGTACTCAGATGAAAAAAATCACCCTTCTCTTTGCCCTGGTAGCGTTTTTCGCTGCTGGCTCGGCTTCCGCACAAAACACATCCCGTTTAAACGGCAAATCCTATTGGTACATGATGAAAAACGCTGATGGTACCGGTGAGGAAATTCATGATAACATCCGTTTCACCGATAATGTGATGTCTTCAGACCGCGCTGGTGTTGTAGCCAATGGTAAACCTGCCAAAGTATCCGAAAAGAAGATCAGTGATGAATCAACTTCCTTCGTTACATCCATCCAATCCGTTAACGGCGAAGAGTTGCGTTACGATTGTACTGTTGAAGGCAACATGATGGTAGGAACCGTTCAGGTGAAAAAAGCCGATGGAACCGTTACCGACATGGTTTTGCGTGGCATGTCGCAAGAAGAATATCTCCGCATCAAAAAGATGAAGGACGATTATCAAAAAAGCAATTCCAAGTAAGTCGTCTGACTTTCCTATAAACCATCCAAAGGGGTCGCTTGAGCGATCCCTTTTTTGTTGACTTGTATTTGGATGGCAAGATTACCTTTGTATCATCTTATGCGATTCAGACTAGCTATATTACTCTGCCTATTGTGGCAATCCTCGCTCGCCAAGACCGTGGTTACCGGCAAGGTAATGGGTAGCGATAAATCACCGCTGGCGTTCGCAAGCGTTTATGTGAACGGCACAACACGGGGTACCACCTCCAATGAAGACGGCCTTTACGCCATCGAAATAAACGAAGCCGACCGCCAACTGGTATTCCGATATATTGGATACAAGACTCACGTGGTGGATGTGGCATTTGATGGCTCCAACATTTTGTCGCTGGATGTAATGCTAGAGCCGGAATCATACTCGATCCAGGAAATCGTTGTGAAGGCCGCAGGCGAAGACCCTGCTTACGCCATCATCCGTAAGGCCATTGCCAACCGCAAGAAAAACGCAAACCAGTCCAAGACTTATACTTGCAGCGCTTATGTGAAAGGGCTGCAGCGTCTGACCAAATACCCGAAAAAATTATTCGGGCAGGATATCCGATTGGATGAATTCATCGACACCACTTCTGGCATCGTTTATCTGTCGGAGTCTGTTTCCAAACTTGAATTCGACAAACCCGATTTGAAAGAAACCATGATCTCATCCAAGGTGAGTGGTAATAGCCGCGCATTTTCATTCAACCAGGCATCTGAAATGGAGATGAATATTTACGGCAACATCATCAACATTGGCAACCTGAGTCCACGCGGATTTATTTCTCCCATTTCTCCAGGAGCCATGGTTTATTACGACTACCGTTTCGATGGTTCATATTTGGAAAATGGATTGTGGGTAAACCGAGTTGAAATCATTCCAAAAAGGAAATCCGATCCTGTGTTTTCAGGTTTCATATACATCCAAAATGACTCTTGGCGCGTACAGGCATTCGATTTGATGCTCACCAAAGAGGCCCAAATACAGTTTGTAGATACGCTACACATAAATCAGATTTACATCCCGACAGATGCCGATGGAAAAAATTGGATGCCAGGTTCCGTTACTTACAATTTTTCCTTCGGCGTATTCGGGTTTGTGGGAAATGGGCGTTTTGTTGCAGCATATTCTGATTATGTCATGAATCCTTCCTTCGATAAAAAACACTTCAGCGGCGAGGTGCTCAAAATCGAAAAAGGCTCCAATGAAAAGGACTCCGCATACTGGAATACAATCAGGCCTGTGCCATTGACAGAAGAGGAAGAAAAAGACTATACAGTGCGCGACAGCACACAGAAAATCAAGGAGTCCAAAGAATACCTGGACTCACTCGATAGGAAATCCAACAAGTTTAAATTCGGAAGTATCCTTACCGGTTATGTTTACAACAAGAGTTATCACAAAACACGTTTTGAATTCCCCGGACTTATCGAAAACCTGCAATACAATACAGTGGAGGGAGCCAATGTAACCGTGTCGATGAATGTGATAAAAAATCCGATTGACAACTACGATTCTGAATCGCGGATTGCCATCAAATATGGTTTTGCCAACCGGAAACCAAGCGTTACAGCATCGCATCGCAAGGTGTTCAACCCTCATTTGTTTGGCGTTTGGTCGGTTGCGGCCGGAGATGACTTATTGCAATTCAATGGTGCCGAACCGATATCGCCATTGATGAATACCAGCTATACGCTTTTCGATGGACACAACTACATGAAACTATACCGCAAGCAGTTTGTGAAAGCTTCCATTCGCTTAGAACCTATCAACGGTTTGCGGCTGAATGCCGGATTAGAATATGCGATGCGTACATCCGTAAAAAACAACTCCTTCGAATCCTGGTCGCGCAAAGGCTCCGAATCATTCACCGTCAACAATCCCCCCTTTGCAGGAATCATCGACCAAAGCTTTCCTGGCTCTTCGGCGTTGGTGTTTAACACAGGAATACGCATCCGCTTCAAGCAGCAATATGCAGACCGGCCAGACTTGAAATACATTTTAGGCTCCAAGTATCCATACATCAACATCCAATACACAACGGCGATTCCACATGGCGGGATTCTAGATCCAGATTACGGCATCATCCGTGTATCGATAGAAGACCGCATGCCGCTGGGCATGGCTGGAACTTTGGCATATCAGGCTGTATTCGGCAAATTCCTTTATGATAACCAATCATCATTCATGGACATATTCCATTTCAACGGGAATAAAACCATTTTCTCGGAATTCAATACTGAACGTTTTGATTTACTCGACTATTACAACAATTCCACCAACGACCAATTCATTGCAGGCTATGTGGAACACGCCTTTGGCGGATTGCTGTTGAATAAGATTCCATTTATACGCAAGCTGAAACTAAATGAAGTGGCGGGAGTGCGCATGTTGCAATTGCCAAATAAAACGCTTTATACCGAATATTCATTCGGCTTAGAGAAACTCGGGCTGTTCAGAGCGGATTTTGTAGTGGCATTGGATGGAGCGGGCAACAGCAAAACCGGTTTTGTTTTTGGAATCAAACGTTCGCTGATTCGCTAAAAGAGGATGCCGATCAAATACACACTGGTTTTATTTTCATTTTTTTCCATACTGTCTTCCTGCATTCGCAAGGATGATACGCAAACACCCATTGAATCGCAGGCAATAGCACCCGTTTTGATTGAAAAGGTAGACAGTATGCGCATTGCAAAATGTTTAGCAGGCACTCAAATTTCAAAGGACGCGGCAGCATCGGTATTTCGTATTTATGCAGAAAACGATGCACAACTTATTTGGACCGACAGCATGGGGATGCTGCCGCAGGCATCTTTGGCTGCATCGTTCTTTTGGAAATATTTGTCGAACGGAATTATTGATTCATCTCTTTTCCTGACAGGTATGCACGGCTTGTTTGACAAATGCATCGGCAATCAGCATCCGAATCCGGCATTCAATGACGAACTTGATGCCGAGGTATTGTTTACTTGCCAGATAGTCATTTTTTTCGAATCGCTTTTGAAGGCGCACAAACCAACGAAGGTCGGACAGATCGAGTGGTACATTCCGTTGCGCAAAAACCAGTTGAGTTCCGATTTGAATTGGAGTAGCATATCGGCACCTGAAAAACTGCTCGAAGAAAGTCCAGCACACCAACAAGTCTCCTTATTATTGAAAGCACTTGATCGACTCATCGCCATCGAGCGGGCGGGGGGATGGACCTTGATTCCAAGTGTACGCAAAAGCATCGCATTAGGCGACACTTCCGACGCGATTGTGGCCGTTAAACGTCGTCTACGAATCACGGGAGAATACAGCGGTACCGATACCACCAATCGATTCGACAAAACTTTGGAGGACGCCATCCGAAATGCCAGGCGGAGTTTAGGACTACACGATACAGCATTGTTGGATTCGATTTTACTCAACCGCTTGAACATTCCTGTTTCAGAACGCATCGAAACGGTCAAAATCAATCTCGAACGGTGGAAATGGGTTCCACGGGATACGGCTGATACGATTATTCAGGTGAATATAGCCGCCTTTGAATTGGAAGTCGTTCAAAACCGAAAAATCATCAAACGCATGTCTGCCATTGCGGGCGATACCATGCATCATACTGTGATGTTCTATGATGAGCTGCAACAAATCGTTTTCAGTCCCTATTGGAATATCCCGAAAAGTATCCTAATCCAAGAGATCTGGCCTGATATCCGTCGCGATCGCAGATATCTGCGACGAAAGCATATGGAAGTGTTGCGAGGCACCAAGGTGATAGACCCGTCAAAAGTGAGATGGAGTCGGTATAACGCGAACAATTTCCCCTACTCCCTCCGGCAAAAGCCGGGTAATGATAACCCACTTGGTGGCGTAAAGTTCCTGTTCCCGAATCCGTACAGCATCTACTTGCACGACACCCCGAATAAAACATTGTTTAAAAAACGTATCCGCACATTCAGCCATGGCTGTATTCGCATTGCAGAGCCTTTTTGGCTCGCCTCTTACCTTTTAAATAGTCAGCAAGCATGGAATGCCACAGCCATTGATTCGGCCATGAAATGCGGTCAAGAGACCATTGTGAATCTGTCCTCTCCTGTGCCTGTACATATCACCTATTTTACATCTTGGGTGGATGAAACCGGAATAGTGCACTTCCGTGATGACGTGTATGGGCACGATTTACGGATGCGACAGGCTTGGAAGTAGTTGGATGAAAAGTAAAAAACCACATTCTTTCGAATGTGGTTTTTGATGGCCCTACTATTAACCAGGGCAAGGGAAGTGGGCCTACTTGGGCTCGAACCAAGGACCCACAGATTATGAGTCTGTTGCTCTAACCGACTGAGCTATAGGCCCCGAAGCGGAAGTGCATCCGCGAGTGCGAAATTACGTCTCTGCCAACAATTATCAAAGAGGTTAATCAGCCAAAGGAGAAATTCCTGTGAACATGTCGTTCATAGGCTCAAACACATAATCCATCCAACCGGCATAATGCTTATCCGACTCCTCCATAGAGGGGAAGCCACCGTGCTCGAGCTGTATTTCCGTTCCTGCCGGATGTGGCTTCAGCATAATATGGACGAAAGAATCCTGTACTTTTCGATCCCATTCGGTTGGTCTCCAAGTGAACTCCAGCACCCCTTTTGAGCGATCTGCAGCAATAACGTTTCCCTTTACCCAGCCGTTGAAAAACTCCAGGTTTCCCTGTGTAACAAGCTCCATGAATCCTCCGCCATCACACCAGGTAGCCACAATCTCCTTTTGCGTAAACGCATCAAAAACGCGCTGTGGTTCGGCGTAAAAAACATAAGTCATCGACAATGGAAAAGCGGTTTTGGAAACCGTAACCTTGTAGTCGCTCATCGTGTGAATATGATTTTCTCGGTAAGGCGTCCTCCATCCACATTGAAGCTCAAGAAGTATGCCCCCGCGTGCACATTATCGCCAATTGAAAATTGGTGCGCTCCAGCAAGCATGTTTCCTTTTGAAACCGTTTCCACCAAACGACCCGTCATATCGAATAGCTGAATGGAAACATCAGCGGATTTTTCCAACTCAAAGCGAATAGACATGCTGGAGCTGGATGGGTTTGGTGCGATATTCAGCGTTGACAAGAATCCAACATCTTGGATGCCCACTGTGGATGTTCCTGTGATGTTGATGTCATCAATGTAGATATTATTTCCGGTTTGCTGTGTGTATTGGAACTTGAAGCGTACACTTGGTTTGTTATTGAAGGAAACGCTATTGATGTTGACTGTTTCTTCGCGCCACAGCGAAAGATTGTTTGGAGTGAAGCTTGAAGACAAAATGCCCGCGGTGGAAAGGTTTAATCCGGTTTCCGTGTATCTCATTGCCCACAACTCGCCGCAATTGCTAGAGGCAAAAACCTTGAGCTGGTCTGTTGAGGATGTAGAACGCACCGCGAATGCAAGCTTGAATTTCATGGAAGCATTGGTGATGTTCGTCAGGTTGTAACCTGGTGTTATGAATGCGTCTACTTCACCATTGGGATTTCCGGAATGGTTTAACAGTCGCAACGAGTGAGTGCCTGAATAGGCTGCAGCGGTAGAAAGCGTCCAAGCATTGCCTCCATTGTTCTCCACCATCCAATCCGATCCCGATGGGAATGATGGAATGTTTTCAAAGTCCTCGGAATAGGGAGCAGCTGTTAAAGCAGGAGTCGGGCTCACTACGATATGTGTTTGGCGGGTAAGGGTGTTACTGCCAGCAGAGTTTGATGCGATAAGCGTCACATCATAAATACCGGGTGTGTTGTATTGTACTACCGGATTTTGATCTGATGAGGTGGAGGGCGTTCCGCCCGGGAAGCTCCATTGCCATGAAGTTGCGTCGCTCTTCCAAGAAAGGTCGGTGAACGTCAAGGTTGTTCCAGCGCAGATATATTTACGGACATTGCTGAATTCAGCTACAGGCACACAGGTAACCGGTACGTAGCCGTTATTAGTACCCGTTGCTATGAGGTTTGCCGGCGTATGCAAACTGCTCCTCTGGCCGATGTTGGCATTGAGTGCGGCATGCATGCGAGCCTTTTGTCCTTCTGTGAACATATAATGGCAGCTTGCGTAGTCCATGTAATTCTGTACGTTGTCGAGGGAGTTACAAGTAACCTGAGAAGTGTCGCAGCTGAAGTTAGCTACGCCGATGGTGTTCGGTGTGTCTTGTACCAGATCATCATCACTGCAGTTGGCTGGTAGTCCAGGGTTGTTGGTGCTTCCCCATGTATGGGCCAGATTAAGCCAATGTCCTGCTTCGTGAACCAATGACCTTGCAGCATAGTTGCTGCCATTGCTGGTGCCAATGCTACCTGTGTAATCATGGCGTATAACCACACCATCAATGTTTCCAACAATACCTGGATAATAGGCGTATCCTGCAGCACCGCTGGCGATATTGTTCACTACCCAGATATTGAAATACTTGTTGTAAGGCCAATCAATAAGCGCCTTCACATTATCTCCTGCCGTGTATGTAAGGCTCGATACGGTACGTGTTATTCCATCGGTGCAGTTTCCATTGGGATCAATTTGCGCGAGACGGAATTCGATCTCACAATCCGCGATGATAGGACGGAATGCCGATGCCACTAAAACGCTATCCGCGTAAAGCTTTTGAAAGCTCTTATTGAAAATATCAACCGCGTCTACTATTTGTGCTTTGGAGATGTTCTCTGGTCCGTAATTGTGAATGACGTGGAATACCACGGGTATCACATACTGCACTGTGCCGCTGGTGCGTTGTGCAGGGATGTTCCGGATGAATTCGCGCGTGAACTCCTCCAATTGGCGAAGGTTCTCCGAGTAACCAGGGTAAGCCTTCTTGGCCTCGCGCACCATTTCATCGGTACCGCAAGCACGGAAATCATTTTGTCCGAATGAATACGAATGGGCTAGCCATACCATGGCTAACGCCAACAAACATTTACGCATATTGAAACAGGTTAAGGGAGATGATTACTTGATGATGGTGATCTTGCGGGAAGTCATATAACCGTCCACCACCAAACGAACGGAATACACGCCTCCAGCCAAGCCGGAAGGAAGTTCGAACTGGTATTCGCCTGCATCCATACGGGATTCGGCGACACGGTTCACCAATCGGCCAGTAGCATCCAATACATCTATGGAGATGTCGCTACGGTCATCCAATTTGAAATCGATGGTTGCGGATGCGCTTGCCGGATTGGGATAAACACTGAAACCAAGGGATTCTTCGATGGCTTCATTCAATCCAACCGTACCGTTCAGGTTGATATCATCGATGTACATGTTGTTTCCATTGGCTTGGGTGTATTCAAATTTGAAACGAACGTTGGGCTTGTTGCTGTAGGAAGAGCTTGAGATGTTTACGGTCTCCTGGCGCCATTGAGTGCCGTTGGGGATAAAGTTGGATGTTACCAATCCAGCAGTGCTGAGTGTTGTACCTGTCTTGTTGTAACGGATGCTCCATAACTGTCCGCATGTGGTAGAGGCATAAACTTTGAGCACATCTGTACTGGTTGAAGACCGGGCGGCGAATGCCAACCAGAAGGTCAGGTTAGCCCCTGTTACATTCGTGAGGTCGTAAGTGGGTGTGATGAAAACGTCGGTAGAGTTGGCCAAGTTGCCGCTGTAGTTGTTGAGGAACGCAGACTTTGAGCCTGTCTTGGCTGCTTGGGTGGAAACCACCCATGTGTTGCCGCCTTCGTTCTGGATTACCCACTCGTTTCCTGGGAAGAGTATAGACTCAAAGCCTTCGTTGTAAGGAACGCCATATTGGCCAACGGCAGGTACCACGGTAACGGTTCCGGATAGCGTAGTTGAACTGCTTCCCGCTGAATTACTCGCCGTGAGCGTTACGTCGTATGTTCCTGGAGTATTGTATTGAATGGATGGCGTTGCAACATTAGAGGTTGAAGGTGTTCCACCGGGGAAGTCCCAAGTGTATGTGTCAACAGGACCGTTCCATGAGCCATCGGTAAAGTTGATGGTGGTTCCGGCGCAGATGTAATTCAAGTTGTTGGTGAATGCTGCGATAGGTGCGCATACTGCTCCAGTTGTTCCGGTAGTGCCAGTAGCGGTAAGGTTTGCGGCCGACCACAAATTGCTCCTTCCACTGATTGCAGAGCTAAGGGCTGCATTCATGCGTGCACCTTGACCGATGGAGAACATGTTTTGACAAGTTCCAACAGTATAGTCCATGTAGTTTACATACATGTCGCCATTTGTACCGTTGCCTGTACAGTTCGAGGTTTTTGGGAAATTCGGGCAATTGCTTTGGTTGGCACCGAAGTGGGTGGGCGTGTCGGTAACAAAATCGCTTCCACAAGTGGCATCCCCCCAAATGTGGCGCAGATTCAACCAATGTCCAACCTCGTGAGTCATGGTGCGACCTGCATTGTTGGAGTTGGCAGCGGTACCGATATTTCCAGTGTAATCGTGGCGAAGCACAACACCATCAGTTGCAGCATTTCCTCCAGGGAACTGGGCAAAGCCCAAGACAATACCTGCAGAGCCGCTGAGATTTTGTATGGTTTTAACCACCCAAACGTTCAAATACTTGTTGCTTGGCCAATAGCTGACGGCTTTAACGTTGTCGCGGGCATTGTTGGTAAGCGGACTGTTTATGCGTACAACCCCATCGGTACAGTTGCCATTAGGATCTAGGGTTGCCAGTCGGAATTCCACTTCCACATCAGCGGCAAGCGCTAAGAATGGCGCAGGTGTGTTTACTGAATCGGCGTTCAAATGTCTGAAATCCGCATTAAGCAGATCTAATTGGTTTTGAATTTGCGCCTTTGAGATGTTCTCCGATCCACCTTCATGTATCACATGAAAAACCACTGGTATCACCCTTAGGACGGATGCGTTGCGATTTGCAGCACCACTTGACTTACGCTGTAAGTAATCCTGCGTGTATACGGCGGTTTCTTCTTCTAGGCGGGCTTGATTGGCCGCATATTGAGGATCATTAGCGATCTGTTGCTCGTAGAGGTAATGAGCCAAACACTTGCTGTGATGGTCTTCAGGACCCTGAGCTAATGAAACGAAAGGCAAGCAAAGAAGTGCCAAAGAGAGCGACCAGTAAATTTTGTTCATGTTGTTTAGGGATGTTTTGATCAAATCGTAGAACAATCGGCGCCTCAAATGGGTTTGCAGATGTTCAAGGTTTTCATACTGCTAAAATACAAACAGATAACCCATAAAAAAGCAAAGCCTGTCAGTTAAGCGTAAAAGTGCATCGCCCGATTTACTTGTTATATATCAGGCACTTACAAGCAAACTTGCAACTTTGTCACGAATTGGGATATCGGCATCGGCCCAATCCACCCAAAAAAGGGATTCCGAATCGAGCCATTGGAAGTCCTGGTGCTCCTTCAAGATGGGCCTTGTTTGATCGGATTCACAACGCAATGGTATCAGTTCAATTTGGAAATCGGTGTACTGATGAATGGTTGAAGGCCACTCCTCTTCCACTTGAATATTCATGGCAAGCTCTTCAAGGATTTCCCGTTCGATACATTGACTTGCTGTTTCGCCTGGTTCCAACTTGCCGCCTGGAAACTCCCACTTGCCAGCCATTTTCATATTAGCGCCGCGCTGCACGGCCAGAACCTTGTTGTTTTGGATGATTACAGCACAAGCAACGCGTAACATGGGGAAAAGATGATTAGTTCAAAGATTAACACGGTGTCATCATTGACCACCGAGTACTTTCACGTTTTCTAACAGCACCTCCACTTCCCAATTTCCCCTGACGGTTATTTCTGTTGGATGGTAATTGATGGGCTCTGGCTGCAAGCTTGATCGGATGTTGCCGATGTCCCATTTTCCGTTGCCGTTCAAATCGTGCAAAAGGCGCAGTCTGTACTTGCCAGGAGGCAGAGAAAGGAATGTCAAAGTATCGGATGCCGGCAAACTCCTGACCACCGTTGATTTTTCATTCAATAACTCCACAACTAATTTGTCATTCGCAGGCGAAGTCCATTTGCAATTTATGGACCCACGCATCTTTTCAGCGGGCACATCAAAGGTGAATGTGCAGGAGTCGGAAAGGCGCCCATAACAATCCGTCAAAGCGCCTGGATCCAATCGAAGGTTGTAGCGCCCTTCGGCGGATGGCTTGGACACAAATACCGACATGGAGTCCGCGTTAAGCGAAACCGTGCTGGCTGTAACTTGAACCGAATCCCTGTAAATGTGCATTCGCAATGGATCAAATGCGCTTAATGGAACTGAAACGCTAAGTTGGAATGGCGCATCGGCTGCAGCGTAGTTATCAGATGGCAACGAAGGCTTGAACGAATCTTTCAATCCACCTGATTTGCTTTGTGATCGTTGGTTGTATCGAGCTGTATCCAAAACAGTACCGTTGTTACGCAGCACCAATACCACAGGCAAGTTGTTTGGCGTGGTAGCTAGGAAATGGCTTACTGTGTCGCCCCCTGCAGCATATCGAACGGCAGTGTTTTGCAGCGAATCGTTGAATCCTTCGAAAACCACCTGGCGTGCATCTCCATTGAAAGCTGTAACGAGTGTGGCAGGAGGCACCAGATTCGCCGATACCATACGCAACGAATTGGGAGGTTGAGGTGCGGCCCAAATGGTAAATTTATTTTCGGTTGGCAAGACAACTGTTTGGGAGGAGAATCCCGCCAGCTCATCGAGGTCGTCGAGTAAATAGTTTTCGGTTTTCTCACTCAATACCATGAGTCGGTAAGAACCTTCGGCGGCATTCTCGATTCGGAAAACGCCGTTACTGTCGCATCGGGCGAAATGGTCGGGTGTTCTCAACACCATCACCGAATCCGGCCATTGGGAATCGAACAACATGGCCATGGCTCCTTTGAGCGGCTTCCCGTTGGTGATATCATAAGCCACACCTTCCACCTGCACCGAATCCAAAACCGGACCTGTTGAAAACACAAACCGATAACCCGACAATGCATTGCCTTCGTTTACATCGGTGATGGCGTTTCCAAAGCCAATCACATAGGTGGTAGAGTCTGCAAGTTTTTCAAATTCCACCTTAACGGTTTTGCCATTAGCCGTGATAGTTGGTTTTGGAAATACAGGAGGGGAAACCACTACTTGGCGTGGAGCGTCTTTGAGTTGCACAAACTCGTCGAATGCGATGGAGATCTCCTTGCCATTGAAGGAAAGGGCACCTTGCTCGGGAGTGGTAAGCTTGACCTTGGGAGGATCCAAATCCTTAGCACCTCCGGTAGGAGCAACTTTGTTGGCACAGGCCGACAAAAACAACATCACGGATATGAACAGAATTGCCCTCACAGCTTCTCGATTATGCGAATTATTTCCTGCAAACCCTTTTCATCTTCCTCAGAAAAATGGTTCAATTCTTCGCTGTCAACATCCAAAACCAAAAAAACTTTGCCATCGCGGAAAGCAGGTAAAACGATTTCGGATCTTGAAAGTGAGCTGCATGCGATATGACCAGGGAACTGCTCAACATCGGGAACAAGGATGTTTCGTTTCTCCATCCAGGCCGTTCCGCAAACCCCTTTCCCTTTAGCTATTCGGGTACAAGCCACAGGACCTTGGAAAGGCCCGAGCACGAGTGTATCCTGCTGAACCAAATAAAAACCGACCCACAAAAACCGAAAGGTTTCGTGCAAAGCTGCAGCAATATTGGCCAAGTTGGCTATCAAATCGCTTTCGCCAACTACCAACGCCTGCACCTGTGGTATCAGTTCTTGGTACCGCTGGTGGCGGGAAAGGTTGGATGCTGGTATGCGAAGGTCCTCCGACATGTTTCTATTAATTGAGGCAAAAGTAACCATTAGCGGCGTGCATAAGCCATCGCGGCCACGCTAACACGAACCCCCTTCAAAGACAATAACGGCAAGGCACAGGCAGTGAGGGTAGCTCCCGTGGTAATGACGTCATCCGCTATCAAAAAATGTCCTGGAAACAACCGGTTATCATCCGCCTCGAAAGCCCCCTCCACACTTTTACTCCGCCCTCCTCTTCTCTTTCGCGTCTGGGATGTGGAACGGGAGACCCGCTTGAGCAATTCGGGCATCATAGGCACCCCCATGGTTTCCGAAAGCCCTTGTGCAAACACCTCGCTTTGGTTGAATCCGCGAGACAACAACTTGGAGGGATGAAGAGGCACGGGGATGATGGCATCTATATTTTGAAACCTTGGAGCCGAGGCCAACTCCATGCCCAACATGCGGCCTGCCAACAGTCCTGCCGGCTTGTGTCCATGGTATTTCAATTCGTGTATCAATCGTTGCACCCGCGAACTTTTGTTGAAGAACCACAAAGGGGCAACCGCTTCCATCTTCACACGACCATAAAATGCGCGCTCTGCGTCGTTACCATCCAAAACGTGATATCCTGTTCTAGGTAATACCAAATGACAATGTGTGCAAATGGTGTGTTCGCCCTGTAATAACCCTTGGCGGCACCCCGAACAAACGTCCGGAAAAAAAAGATGAAGTAGATCGAGGATGTGGGATAGCATTAGGAGAAAAGTTTTAGAGAGAGTAGCAGTGATAGTGGCGGGAGGCGGTGGCGGGAGGCGGTGGCGGGAGGCGGTGGCGGGAGGCGGTGGCGGGAGGCGGTGGCGGTGGCGGGAGGCGGTGGCGGTGGCAGTAACAGTAGCAGTACCAGTAATAGTAAGCGGTGGCGGGAGGCGGTAAGCGATGGCGGTAGGCGGTGGCGGTGGCAGTAACAGTAGCAGTACCAGTAATAGTAAGCGG
>JBKDSL010000181.1:0-5131 GCA_046340555.1 Bacteroidota bacterium | reverse complement strand
ATTTTATACATGTCACATGTCACTAATTTTGTGCATTAAAACGCGAAACTCGCTCACGATCATCGCCGTGGCGCCCCAAAGCTTGTGCTCGTTCAGTCGGTAGCAGGGGGCTTGCATGGTGCCGTACGAAGTGGGGAAACTGCCTTGCTCGATTTCGAATTGCAGCAGTTCGCCAATAGGCGTGTGAATAAGTGATTGCACCTCAACCGAATCAGGTGTGAAAACGGGAGTATGGTGCGAAATACCCACAAAGGGATAAACCATGAACCGGCTAGCGGGGATGAATAGGGGAGTTAACGGACCAACGATTTGTATTTGGGAATCATCCACACCTACTTCCTCCTCAAATTCTCGAAGTGCTGCATGCATAGGCGAGGCATCGTGGTGCTCCAGTCCGCCTCCTGGAAATCCGATTTGACCGCTATGCAAACTACCATCATGCGCCCGTTCCATGAAAACGGTATGGGCTATCCCCAAGGCATCCGGATAAACCAACATCAGAACGGCGCTTTTACGATGTTCTGGGTATTTCTCAAGCATACTTCCCGTACTTGGTCTCCCCATAGGGGCCATCAGGCATTGCGCTTCCTCCCCTGGAAGGGGTTTCTGAAGGGCAGCACTCAAACTCGGGTAGAATAGTTTAAATTCCATGGGGTTTCGAAGTGTAAATTTAAGGCATGGCTTTTGATGTTGAAAAAAAAGAGTGGCTAGGACATAAGTCAGCCCAAGCCAACGTTAACTTTGAAATCAAATACATCAAAAATGAAAAACATCCTTTCAATCGCTTTCCTGTTCTCCCTTTCGGTTTTCCAAGTTCAAGCACAGCACCAGTTGGTTCTGAAAAATGGAGAATCAATGAGTGGCGAAATCAGGTCCTTGAATGATGGAGTCATCAAATTCATATACAAAGGCAAGGAGATGTCTTACAAAACATCCGAGATTTCCAATATCAGTTTTGGATTGACTGATAAAGGGCCTTCATCCGTTTCTTCCACATCAACAACCAAAGGAGTTTCATTTGTGATGGCCGGTCGTAAATTGATCCGTGAGCCTAAAATCGATAACCTAACCATGGAAAAGGGGATAGTGGTAGTTGAAATCACCATCGACAAATACGGTAACGTGGTGAAGGCGGTACCAGGCATCGAGGGCACCACTACTACGAGCAATTATCTTTTGACTAAAGCCAAGCAAGCCGCTGAAAGTGTCAAGTTTGATACATCACCGGTGATGCCTCAGTCGCAAACAGGCGCCATTACCATCACCTTCTAGTTTTTTGAGTTTTTGGGATGGCGTGATTTGATCATTGCCACTTTGATGAGTGTACAATTGGTTTCCCAAAAACCGTCTTGCCAATGTTATCTTTTTATTTATTGAGATTTTCTACCCATTTGACTGTGTAGAATCATGTCTATTTTTTGTTGATTTTCAATCAATTGACTGCTGTTGAAATTTCTTTTAACCAAAATCGCTTGTAGTGTATTGCATTGCGGGGGTATCTATGCACGCTTTTTAGGAATCCCTTATCAACTTAAATACTCATCATTCAATAACCATTCAAAACACTTAAACCCCTAAAAACAATTCAATCAAATGAAAAAGCAACTGCTATCTGGGGCATTGAGCATTATTATGCTTGGCCTCCTAGTGATTTCTTCTTGTACCAAGGAAGCCTCTGATGTGGCTCCGAGCGCAAACCGTCTTACTATCGGTAATTCTGAAAACTCATGCGTAACCCTTCTTGCCGGCCGTAACATCAATGCTGGCACAGTTTGTTTCGAAGACGAGGACACTGACGGCGATGGGTATGTTGATATGTTGCGCGTTTGTTATAACACCATCAATGGATGGGAGCTTACGGAAGCGCATCTGTTCATCGGCAATTCAATGACTGAAATTCCTATGACACGTTCAGGAAATCCAATCCCTGGTCAATTCCCCTACAAGTCTGGTGACATTACCTGCCTTACCACTTATTTTTTCGAGATACCATTCAGTGAGATAGGAATGGTTTGTCCCAATCCTGGCAAGAACTATGTAGTTGCCGCACATTGTGCAATGCGTAAGCCCAATGGTACTGGTGGTTATCAGACTGAAACGGGCTGGGGTGCTGGCGAGCGTATCAACACCAAAGGCAGCTGGGGAACCTATTTTGAGATTGTGGTTTCGTGTGATGAGCGGCCACCCGTAAATACTTGTTCAGAAACAGCTTTCGCCATGGACCAAAACGGATCTGCCATTTGCTTCTCTGAATTCGGTGAGTTCGTTAACAATCCTAACCGCTGGGGATGGACCAATGGCCCATTGGTTGAGGGCGATTACACCTTTGAGCTGTGGGCCGGTGCAGGACAATGTAATTTGAGCAATGGAGCGAGGGTCGGTGAATTAGTGGTTCGCTACCGCGACGGCATTGCAGATGTTACTTACAATGTATTCACACCCTACTCCCTTAAAGAGGTTCATTTGTACGTTGGCAACAACCCATTGGCTACAAGCAACAATGGTCCACATCCAGAGTACACTTTAGCTCCAGGTCAATACCCTATCGTTTCCGGATTGTTGGGTGAGGGAACAACAGATGCCAATTACGTAGTGGAAAACCTTTCTGGTGAGATCTACGTAGTTGCCCATGCTTCCGTCTACGGATTCGACTGCGAATAATACATCCTACTAAAAGTTGAAAAGGGCTCCGATTTTCGGGGCCCTTTTTTTATAAAGTTAAATACTAACTGGAATACATCATTTTCAGTTGAGCCTTGGCCAACAAAATGGCCTTCAGCCAATCGGGTACCCTGATCCTCATTTGCATCACTCTAGATGCAGGTTCTTTTTCAATCCTGCGCAGCAATTCGAGGTAGTAAACATAGGCGGCATAAACTCCTTCGCGAACACCTTTAGGGAGTCGCATAATACCACCGAATGCGGCATCAAAATCTGCTTGTATGTCGGCTTCGATGGCTTTTTTTTCTGCTTCGCTGAATTTGTTGAAATCCACACTAGGGAAATAAACCCGACCGCGCTCTTGGAAATCACTCTTCAGATCTCGAAGGAAATTTACCTTTTGAAATGCGGCACCTAGTTTGCGTGCGGGCTCAACCAATGAGTCATAAAGTTTGGAGTCACCTTCGCAAAATACACGAAGACACATGAGTCCAACAACTTCTGCAGAACCGTAAATGTACTTGTTGTAAAAAGCTTCGTCGTAATCCTTTTTGTCTAAGTCGAGCGTCATGCTGTAGAGGAAGGCCTCAGTCAACTCGTCATCGATTTTATACTTGTTTACCGTCAATTGAAAGGCTTGCAGCACTGGGTTTGTGCTGATGCCATTGCGGATGGCATTCCACGTATCTTGTTTGAATTCATCCAGCAACATCTGCTTGTCGAAACCATGGAAGGTGTCCACTATCTCATCCGCCACCCTTACAAATCCATAAATGGCATAAATGGGTAGATGAAAACGCTTGTGCAGGGTTTGTATTCCCTTAGTGAATGATGTGCTGTAGCGCTGCGTGATAATGCTGCTCAGCTCCAAACACAGTTCGTTATATTGTTGCATGTTCCTTTTCGATACGTTCTGTCACCAACTTGGAACTGATTACCACAATGGGCAATCCGGTTCCGGGAACGGTGCTGGCTCCCACGTAGTAAAGATTGGAAAATTCTTCGTCTTTATTGGCAGGTCGGAACGCACCAATTTGATTTAATCCGTGCGCCAACCCGAGTCCGCTGCCACGGTATAGGTTGAAATTGTTTTGCCAATGGATTGGATCCATCACGGTGCGGGTCAAAGTGTTGGCTTTCAAGTCGTAACCGATTCTTTCTGAAAGATCGGCGATGATATTATCCGCCAAATCTTCTGAATCAGACCAATCAGGTTTGAAGCGCAAATCGGGCATCGGACAAAGGATGAACAGGTTTTCACATCCATCGGGTGCCGATTCTGGATTCGAACGGGAGCTGACGTTTACATAGTAATAGGGCTTTTTAGGGCTCACCGAAGTCTTGAAAATGGTGGAGGCATAGTCTTGGAAGTTGTTCCCTAAGAAATAATTGTGGTGCTTCAGGTTTTCCAAACGGCCTTTGACTCCCAAATAGATGGTAAACGGAGATAAGGTCCAATCCATGGCATCCAATTTTGGAGTGTTGTATTTCTTTCTGTTCAACACCTTGCCGCGGAACGAGGCTGCATCTGAATTGGACACATATATGTCGGCGGTCCATATTTTTCCATTGGCATCCTCAAATCCGGTAACCCTGGAGCCTGATTGGTGGACCTTTACGATTTCGGTATTGAAGTGGAATTTCACCCCGCGGGTATCCAAAATCTCCTTGATTTTGGTCACAATCTGATACATGCCGCCTTGCACGTTCCAATATCCATCGTGAATCAACTCTGTGTAATTCAATAAGCTGTAAACGGCTGGGGTTTGAAATGGGGTGGAGCCGAGGAAGAAGGCGACAAGTGAAAAAATGACTTTTACTTCTTGGGAATCGAATCGGTCATCCAGCTCTTTCCACATGGAACGGAACATCTTTGGGGCGTGTTTCCAAGGAACACGGGAAAGCTGCATTAGATAATCGGCTGAACCATTGAAATTCCGCTTGATAACGATGTTTTCTGTGTCATGGAAAATCTTCCCGGCTGCTTCCAAATAAGCACGCGTCTTACGCTCCATGTCGGGTTCAATTCCTTCGAATTCTTGGGCTAGCTTGGCCAAATCCTTGTGGATCATGAACGGTTTTTCGCGACCCTCGAAATAAACCGCGTATAGCGGATTCAATTCATTCAATTTCAGCGGATTTTGAACTCCGCACGACTTGAAAAGCTCGGTGAATTCGTAACTCATAGAGAAAAAGGAGGGGCCCATATCAAATGAAAAGCCGTCTTTTTCAATGATATTCAACCGCCCCCCGGGCCGATGGAATTTTTCAACTATTTCAACTTCATAGCCTTTGGAGGTGAGGCGTAAGGCGGTTGCCAATGACCCAAGTCCAGAGCCAATGATGAGAACTTTTTTTGCCATGTGATTAGAGGTGTTTAGCTTGTGATGATCAGCAGATTAATCACAACATGCTAATAATCAAATTGAAAGTAAGGTTTTGATGCAAAATTATCCAAATAACAATTGCT
>JBKDSL010000180.1:0-15597 GCA_046340555.1 Bacteroidota bacterium | reverse complement strand
CACGTAAGGAGGAACGGAAACAGTACCGAGCCGATGCGAAACTTCACTGTTAAATACTATTATACGGACGGAACCGTCCCAGGATTCACCTTCAATGGTGCACCATTCACTGGAGTTGCTGCTACCAATTACCGTAACATGCCCAACATCATTGGTGCCGCCCCTACAACCATATACGGTCCTACGAACCTGGCCACTTCTACATTCATTCCTACCACAGGTTCTTCAGGTACTATTACTCTGCCGCTTATCGCCAATTCATTCAAATGGAATGGCAGCACCAATAAGTTGGTGATTGAAATGGTTTGGGACAATACCAGTTCCGGCATTGTGCCTTTGGGCGGAACCGAGGGTACCACCTTCACCCAAACCTCCACCCAAGGTTATCGCCATGCCATCGGTATCAGCGAAACCAGGTTGACTTCCACCTATCCCGCTGCCAATTTTGTGGTGCCCTTCACGGCGTTACCACAAACCTCTACGGCAGGGGCGGTTACTTGGACAGCAGGAACGAATACCATGGCCTCCACGTATGCCAATGCCACTTTTGCTGTTGGCCAGTGGGTGAGTGGTACGGGGATTTCTATAATCAAATCTGCATTAACCACTGTCATCGGAAATGGTACGATTAACGTTGCCACTGGAACCACTGGGATACAGGTTGGCATGTATGTTAACCCTACCGCGGGCTGGGCAGCCGGTGTAGCACCTCAGGTCACCGCCGTTACTGGAACAACGGTCACTGTTTCGCCAGCTCCCACCTTGGCATCCGCTTCTGCCACATTAACTTTCTGCCCCTATATCACGGCACTTTCCTCGGCTACTCCTCCTTACAGTGCTATCACTTTAAACTGCAATTTACCTGGCCCTACTACTGCGGGTAACCTGAATATAGGTGCTTTACATTCTACTCCAACGGTTGGATACGACTACCGCTCCAACCTCACCTTCAAGGTGCGTCGCCCTTATGGTAAGTTCCCCATTGAGGTTCGCAAAGATTGGGTGAACCAAGGTGAGTTTGTGGCAGGTGTTAGCCGTGTGAGCATGACCACCACCACTGCTGGTGTGGTTGACTCCATGTACAATGCGTCGCCAACCAGCTTCTATGATCTGGTGATCAACAACAGTGATGGTGTGAATCTATACAACGCAGACATCACCATCAAAGACACACTTACCTTTACTGCAGGTCGACTTAAGGCTAACAACCAACTAATAACTTTAGCCAATGATACCTTACCTGGTGTGTTGGTTCGTACAGCAGGCGGTATACAGTTGGATCAAGATTTACTCGGCAGTGATGTGGCCCCATACGGTCGCTTCCAATGGAAGATGGGAAGCGCAATTGGAAGCCTGGATATTCCGTTGTACAATCAGGCCAACACATACATTCCGTTTACCTATAATCGTATTTCGGGTAGCCATGATTTAACCATTGCTACTTACTCAACTCCTGGTTCAAATCAAAACCTTCCCAGCACCATCAACTCTTTTACATCGCTAAATAACATCTGGACTAATGGTGATGGAGCAGTTGACCGCTTCTATCGAATATCCAATAGCGGAACTAGTCCAGTTGCGAGTTTAACATTCAGGTACTCCAACAGCGAAAGGGCTGTCATAGGAAACTCTAATATGCGGGTACAACGTTGGTTGGGCACCCAATGGGAGCGTCCCATAGGATTGGGTGGAACATTCCCCTTCCCCAATCAAGTGCACACCATCGCATCTCCTGCTGATGGTGTATTGGTACCCAATTTCAATTTGATGAGTGCCACTGGACAATGGATGACCATTGTAAGTGAAACTGCTCCTTTGTCGGACACCATAGCGCCAGCAGTATTCATTAGCGGTGTGTTCAGTGCCTGCCAAGGTAATGCAGCCACACTTACTGCAACTGCAGGCTTCGTATCATATTTATGGAATACCGGGGCCACCACCCAAAACATCAATCCTACCGTTGCAGGAACTTACACCGTTACAGCAACTACTTCTGCAGGAGCAACAGTAACGGCCTCTCAAGCGGTTACAATCAACCAAAATCCATCACCAGCTATTTCTGGAACCACTACAATTTGTCAGAATAGCTCCACCACAATTACTGCAACTGCCGGCTACAACAATTACTTGTGGAATACAGGTGCCACTACCGGGGCCATTACCATCACGCCAAGTGCCACCACTTCATACACTGTAACTGTAACAGACAGCTATGGTTGCACTGGTACCAACAATACAACTGTTACGGTAAATCAAAATCCATCCCCATCTATCACTGGTACGTTCAATCCTTGTAGTGGATCCGCAGCAACTCTTACAGCAACAGCTGGCTTCAACTCGTATTTGTGGAGCAATGGTGCTATAACTCAAACTATCAATACCACTGTTGCGGGAACATACACCGTTACCGTTACAGATAGTAATGGATGCACGGGCTCAGTGTCTCAAGCTGTAACCTTTACACCAAACCCGACACCAACAATTAGTGGAACATTCACCGTTTGTCAGGGCTTTGCCGCTACATTAACAGCTAGTGCGGGCTTCACCACTTATTTGTGGAGTACTGGCGCAAACACACAAACCATCTATCCCAATTCAGCTGGCAATTACACCGTAACCGTTACAGATGCCAATGGCTGTATGGGATCGGCTTCACAAACAGTAGTGGTGAACAATAATCCAACACCGGCAATCGGTGGTAACTTTTCCATCTGCCAAGGTTCAACATCCACACTTACCGCTTCTTCGGGCTTCAATGCTTACTTGTGGAATACAGGTGCCACTACGACTTCCATCAACACCACTACCGCTGGCACATTCACTGTTACCGTTACTGATGGCAATGGATGTACAGGTAGCACCTCACAAAGTGTGGTGGTGAACACTAATCCTACCACAAGCATCTCAGGAACTTTTTCTGTTTGTCAAGGAACCGCTGCCACACTTTCTGCAGGATCTGGCTTCAACACCTATTTGTGGAATACGGGTGCCAATACACAAACCATCAACCCGACCGCAGCAGGTACCTATACGGTGACGGTCACAAACAATAATGGATGTACGGGAAGTGCATCCCAAGCTGTAACGGTGATAACCAATCCTGTTCCAAACATCACTGGAACTTTTGCGGTTTGTCAAGGCAATGCCGCCACACTTACGGCCACATCAGGCTATGCCACCTACTTATGGAATACAGGCGCTACCACACAAACCATCAACCCAACAGTGGCAGGAACCTATACGGTTACCGTGACCGCCTCAGGTGGTTGTTCGGGTAGCAAGTCGCAAGTCGTTACGATAAACGCCAACCCCACACCTAGTATCACCGGCACCACTACGATTTGCCAGAACAGCTCCACCACATTGACTGCCACGGCTGGTTTTTCGTCCTACGCTTGGAGTACAGGAGCCACCACGGCCGCCATCACCGTTACCCCTTCCACCAGCACTACATACACGGTCACGGTTACGAATTCAAATGGATGCACAGGTAATGCCTCCACATCAGTAACGGTTAATGCTCGTCCTACACCAACCATCACTGGCACTTTAAATCCCTGCAGCGGATCTGCGGCTACGCTTACCGCTTCTGCAACTGGTGCCATAAGTTACGCATGGAATACAGGCGCCACGACTCAAACCATCAATCCGACAACCGCAGGCACGTATACCGTTACGGCTACCAATAGTAATGGATGTACGGGTACGGCTTCACAGGCGGTGACCATTACCTCCAATCCCGTGCCGAATATCACGGGGACATTTTCGGTTTGCCAAGGCAATGCCGCCACACTTACAGCAACCGCCGGTTACACTGCTTATTTGTGGAACACTGGTGCAACCACTCAAACCATCAATCCTACGTTAGCAGGTACCTACACCGTTACCGTTACTGCATCTAGCGGTTGCACAGGTAGTAAATCGCAAGCCGTTACGATAAATGCCAACCCCACACCCAGCATCACCGGCACCACTACGATCTGCCAAAACAGCTCCACAACACTGACGGCCACTGCTGGTTTCAGTTCTTATTCTTGGAGTACTGGAGCAACTACCGCAGCCATCACGGTTACACCAAGTGCTACCACTACTTACACCGTAACAGTCACCAACAGCAATGGATGCAGTGGCTCGACTGCTACTAGCGTTACTGTAAATCCAAGGCCAGTTCCTA
The DNA here is from genome assembly GCA_046340555.1 of Bacteroidota bacterium. Lineage (GTDB taxonomy): Bacteria > Bacteroidota > Bacteroidia > AKYH767-A > OLB10 > JALRAP01. The sequence continues at coordinate 11,423 of JBKDSL010000180.1, read as the reverse complement.
CTATATCTGGAACTTTCGGTGTATGCAGTGGAGCCGCTGCAACACTTACCGCCAATGCCACAGGAGCAACAAGCTATTTGTGGAACACTGGCGCAGTTACGCAAACCATCAACCCCACTACTGCGGGAACATACACGGCTACTGTTACCAACAGCTTCGGTTGTACAGGTACAGCTTCGCAGGCAGTGACCATTACCTCCAACCCAGTGCCTAGTATCACAGGAACCTTCATCGTTTGCCAAGGCAACACCGCCACACTTACTGCAACTGCAGGTTACACTTCCTATTTGTGGAACACTGGCGCTACCACGCAAACCATCAATCCTTCTGCAGCAGGAACATACACGGTTACCGTAACGGGAACAGGTGGATGCACGGGCAGCCAATCGCAATCGGTTACGGTGAACCCTTTGCCAACGGTATCCATCAGCGGATCTTCAACCGTTTGTCAAGGCACAACCACCACATGGACTGCCACTTCGGGATTGACCTCTTATTTGTGGAGTACCGGTGCCACCACGGCAAGCATCAACGTGGGTACGGCAGGCACATATACCGTTACCGCCACCAACAGCAATGGATGTTCAAATACATCTTCCAAACAACTCACTGTAAATCCGACCAACGCCACAACACAAAACGTGAATCGTTGTCCAGGTACATCTTACACGCTTCCTAGTGGACAAACGGTATCCGTTGCGGGTACGTACAACAGTACACTTACCAACATCTATGGATGCGACAGTGTTGTGACTACCGTGTTAACATTTAACGATAACATTGCACCTGTGGCATCAGGTTGTCCTGCCGCATTCACCACTTGTAATCCTGCGACTTGGACTCCCCCCACATTCACTGACAATTGCACATTCAACGTGTCGAGCAATTTCCAGCCTGGTGTAAACCTGCCTCTCGGTAACACCACCGTTACTTACACCGCTACCGATGCGGGCGGCAACTCCACAGTGTGCAGCTTCATAATAACGGTGGTTGACTTCACACTTAATACTTCGCAGAACAATGTAACTTGCTTTGGATTTTCGAACGGCTCCGCCACCGTTACCGCTACAGGCACATCGGGCGCGGTGTCTTATCTCTGGAGCAACGGGGCCACAGGAGCCACCAACACCAACCTAGCCGCAGGCACATATTCGGTAACTGTCACAAACGGCAACTGTTCCAAACAGACATCTGTGTCCATCACACAACCTGCACAGTTCAATGCTGCTATCACTCCTTCGGGTGCAACCACATTCTGCCAGGGAGGTAGTGTGACGCTCACAGCAACTGCGGCCACCTCCTATCTATGGAACACTGGTGCCACAACTCAGTCCGTTGCAGCCACCACATCGGGCAACTACTTCGCCACGGTAACCAATGCTTTGGGTTGTACCTCGGTTACGGCTCCCGTTACCGTTACCGTAAACCCCAATGTCACTGCATCGGTATCGATTGCATCCAGCGCTACGGGATCGGTGAGTCCTACAACTAGTGTAACATTCACGGCTACGGCCATTAATGGCGGTGCATCGCCTTCGTTCCAATGGAAAAAGAACGGAGTGAATGTGGGTACCAACAGCAGCACTTATACGAACAACGCGTGGGTGAACCTGGATGTGGTTACCTGCGTGATGACCAGCAATGCGGTTTGCGTATCGGGTAGTCCAGCCACTTCCAATGCCATCACGGTTTATGTGACAACGGGCGGTGGAGGAGGTGCGGGAACCTGTAAGTTCGTGGTGTCTGATGTGACGGCAAACCGTGTTTACTATTATGATTCGACGTTTACGTTCATTGTAAGTAATCCGCTTTCGACCAATGTGCTCAACGGCAACACGAATGCATCGGATGTGTTTATGACAGCCACTAACGGATATATTCTAGATGGAACTGCCAATAGCAGAGTGTATCGAAGTTCACTTTCGGGAACCGTATCGGTTGCGTCGCGTCAGCTGCGCACCAACACAGGTGCTGGACTCAACCCTACCACTGGCTTGATCATACGTGGCGACACACTTTATGTGGTTGACAAGAAAGGTAAGGCGATTTACAATTATTACTTGTCGCAGGCATACAACGGGGCCACCACCACCTTGAACGCTTTTGCGGTGAAAACTCTGTTGACCGCCAACAGCACTGCGGAGGCACTATCTTTTGATGGCACCTATTTCTACGTGCTGGATAATGGCAGTAGTGTGAAGTCTATTTACAGATACCCCTTGGTTGGAACAGCCGCTGGCGTACGCTCACGGCCCATGAAGACCAATACGGGCGCCAATCTTGGCACTGTGAGAGGAATCGTAATTGATGGCAATACAGTATGGATTACCGACAGTGGTTCCGACCGTGCTTTCCCATATGATAAAACTTTATTGTTCACCGGAAGCAATACGATAAACCTGAATGCAACTACAGTAAAAACGTTGAACTCTGGAAATCTCAATTCCACAGGTATATCCATAACCAATACCTCATCACTATTGAGACAGGAATTGCCACTTCAAAACGATTTGCATGTGACTGTATGGCCTAATCCAACATCGGGTGTTATCAACATCAGTCTCGAGGGCATCGATGCCAACGAACGTTTCACCTTGCGCGCCTACGACATGAATGGGCGCTTGGTGGCTTTCCGCGAAGAAGCTGGCACTGATACCGAGTTCGCGCCTGCATTCGACCTCACCGGAATAAAATCGGGCATGTATGCGATCGTAGTCGAGCAAGGGAATCGACGTAAGACTGTGAGAGTAATAGTGGATTAAGCCTCCTATTATGACCAGCCTTTTGAGGGGTAGGAATCGGTGGACTGAATAAATGGATTAGCGCGGATTTGATTTTGAATCAAATCCGCGTTCCCATTTAACAGCTTAAAAGCAACTTTGCCAGATACTTTTACAAAAAACCGACAACCCGCTTGGGCAGAGGGCCTGATGCTTATATTTTACCTATAAAACGTTGTGTTTTTCCAATAATTGCACCGATAAATGATGGTGTTTATTGGAATCGTCATAGGCGATTTTCTACAGTTTCAGAGGAAACCTCCCATTTTTAGAACCATTTGCCAAAGCATCTTGGAGGTTTACCCAAACACCTTGCACAATTCGATTGTTGGAGTTAAATTGAGAGTTGAAATACACCAGAGAGTATCCCTATACGAAATCAGAATTATCATTTAACGATTCGCCCTATGAAATCACACCTACCCAAAATGTTGCTTGCCCTGGCGTTTTGCGTGCCGTTTATTTTCAACGCATCAGCCAAAGAATTCGTGCGCGGCAACGCAACAAAAGTCGTTTTTGACGAGAACAAAGGTCAAGTCGTAAACCAAGTTGGTCTGTCGCGCAACGATGTGCTTTACACGGGTACTCATGGTGATGCACAATACATCATAACCGGAAACGGTGTGTCGCACCAATTGCATGCTGTTAACGGCGAAGGAGAAAATAAATCCGTTTCCTTTCATCGTATCGACATGGAATGGTTGGGATCATCCTTCCAAGGAAAAAAGCAAGGCTACCTGAAGCAAGCGGGCACGACCAACTACTATTCGGGTAGTGGAAACGGTATCGAAGGTGTTTCTTCCTTCGGCGAAGTGCGTCTCTTCAGCGTTTATCCAGGTGTGGACGTGCGCGCATACAGCATCGATGGCGTTTTGGAATACGATTTCGAACTTGCACCCAATGCCGACTGGCACCAGATTCAAATCCGCGTAAGCGGTACCACTGCCCGCATCAACAGCTCAGGTGAGTTGGAACTCTCAACACCGCTAGGCGTCATCCGCGAAAGCGCTCCCCGTGTTTTTCAAGATGGAAAAAAACTGGATAGCCGATGGGTGATGAACGGTTCGAACACTTTCGGTTTTGAAATCAACAACGCTGTCAAAGGAAAAGCCATCACCATCGATCCTGTTGTACTCATTTGGAGCAACCAAATCGGAGGCAGTGGAAACGAAACAGCTGAAGCAGTTGCCGTAGACGGATCGGGCAATGTAATCATTGCAGGTAATACCAACAGCGTGCGCAACATCGCCACCAGCGGTTCGCACCAAGCCAACATCGGTGGACTGCAGGATGCTTATGTGGCCAAGTTCGATCCTTCAGGAAAACGCATCTGGGCCTCTTATTACGGTTCTGTTGGAAACGAGTCGGGACAATCATGTGCTGTGGATGGTTTAGGCAACATCTATCTTGCTGGTCAAGCCGGAGGAGCCGCACCCAACTCCATTGCAACTACCGGTTCCTACCAGGCCACCAACGCATCTGGCAGCTTCGACCTTTATCTCGCGAAATTCAATTCAGCAGGATTGCGCCAATGGGCCACCTACTATGGTGGAACAGGTGTAGAAAACTATGCCGATGTTGCAACCGATGCCTCTGGAAATGTCTTGCTTGCTGGAATCACCAACAGCGCCACTGGCATCGCTACTACCGGCGCACACCAAACCGCACTCGGTGGAAGTACCGATGGCTTTTTGGTAAAATTCACTGGAGGAGGTACGCGCCTTTGGGCAACCTACTACGGAGGAAGCTTGGATGAGGGATCACAGATTTCATGTGCAACAGATGTGAATGGCAACGTGGCATTGTCTGGAGAAACACGCAGTTCGAACAACATCGCGAGTTCGGGCTCTTACCAGCAATCCATTGGTGGCAACTTTGATGCGTTTGTGGCGCGTTTTAACTCAAGCGGCGTAAGATCTTGGAGCTCCTACATCGGAGGAACCGCTTCCGATCGTTGTCGGTCGGTTGGTATTGATGGCAACGGCAATGTGGTGTTATCTGGTTGGACCTCCAGCACATCAGGCATCGCCACAACAGGTGCATACCAAACCACATTCGGCGGCGGCGCATCGGATGCGTTCATATCCTCCTTCAACCAAAATGGCGCCATCAACTGGAGCACCTATAAAGGAACCACCACCAGCGAACAAGGCTACGCATTAACCACTGAAAACAGCGGCAACATTTTTGTGCTTACCAATGGTCCTACTGCCATTGAATCCTTCCTACCCAATGGCTCCTATAATATCGGCAATTCATTCAACGGACCTTTCTATGGCGCCTTGTTGAACATTAGCTCAGGCGGCAACGGCGTAGTGCTTGTAGCAGGACAGGCCAACAACAACGCATTGGTAGAGAAATACCAAGTGGGAACAGTTTCTGGTTTGGTTTTCAACGATGCTAACCACAACTGTCAGCAAGATGCTGGCGAAAGCGCGGTCCCCAACATGCGGTTTGTGGTGCAACCCGGAAACCAGTTCGTGCAATCCGATAATAGCGGAAGGCTTTCCATTCTTTCCATTCCTAATGGCTCCTACACAATTTATCCCGACACGTTGCAGTCGGCATGGTACTCCACCTGCGGAAACGCCATCGGTTTCAATGTCATCAACGGCATTGGTTCCATACCATCAATCGGTATAAAACCCAATAACGCGTGCTCGGCGCCCGACATCACCATTTACTCTTCTACGTTGCGTCCTTGTGTAAACAACCAGAAGGTCCGTGTTACGGCTTGCAACAAGAGCACGGCTACGGTGAACCTGGTCGGCGCTTACGCGGATGTCGAATTCGATGCCAATGTTACTCCGATCTCTTCAACGTTGAGTTACTTCCAGATTGGAGGCAACAACTGGCGATTTGTTCTAGGTGATATAACTCCCGGCAGCTGTGTTGATTTCAACGTATTCGTGGATGTATCCTGCAGCGTGGTATCTGGACAATCGCTTTGCATGCAAGCGAAACTCTTTCCTGCTGATTCATGCGCATTGGTAAACGCCATTTATCCTGGAACACAAAACGGTCTCAACTTATATGGAGGAGGTATCCCCTGCACCATGCCTTGGGACACATCTGCTATCACGGTTAAAGGACTTTGTCAAAACGGCAGTGTGTTTTTTGATGTAATCAATACCGCGGGTTCCAACGGCAATATGATGTGCTTCTCTCAAGTGCGCATTTTCACAGATGGAATCCTTACGCAAATTGATTCGGTTCAGTTGCTAGGTGGAGAATTGAAGAGCTATGTGCTACCTGCTACTGGGCAAACCATGCGCTTGGAAGTGGATCAGCATCCATTATCGCCATTCTACAGCTCACCTTCCGTTACAGTTGAACTTTGCGGCAATTCCGCCAACTGGACACCCGGTTTGGTGAATGCATTGCCTGCCAACGATGCATCTCCTGCGGTAGATTTTTACTGTGCTGTTGTAGATGAGGTAATGCCTCAGTTTGCCAAGCGTGGATATCCGTTGGGAGTCACTTCCTCTAATTTGATTTACCCGAACCGTCAGCTACAATACTTCATTGAATTCACAAACACTTCCAATGATACTGTTTTCAATGCCATCGTTCGCGACACCTTGGATCTTTCGTTGAATCCATTCTCTGTTTCCGCAGGTGGATCCAGTCACCCTTATCAGTTCCGCATATATGGCAACGGCATTCTCGAATGGCGCTTCAACAACATGAATCTTCCTCCCGCCACAAGCGGCGACAACAAAGCATACGTGAGTTTCACCGTTGAGCAAAACCCTGATTTGCCCGATAATACAGTCATCAACAACAAAGCTTATGTAACATTCAACTCGGGTTCGCCCACTCCAACGAATGGAACCATTCATACCGTTGGCAGGCAGCTCTTCAACGTTCAAGCTTGTCCACCTCCTACAATCAATGGCATATCTAGCATTTGCCAAGGTTCTACCACCACTCTGTCTGTTTCTGGATCATACCTATCATATTTGTGGAGCACTGGCGCAACCACCCAATCCATCAACACTTCTGCAGCGGGAACCTATACGGTAACTGTAATTGATTTCAGCGGATGTGTGAATAGCGCATCGAGAACCGTAGTTGTCAACAGCAATCCTACTCCAACGATTAGTGGAAACTTCACCGTGTGCTTCGGAAGTTCCGCAACACTGAACGCATCCTCGGGATTTGTTTCTTATTTGTGGAACACTGGTGCTACAACATCTTCCATCTCCACCACTACCAGCGGTGCATATACAGTTACCGTTACCAACAGTTCTGGTTGCACAGGTAGTGCATCACAAACAGCCACCATCAATCCAAAGCCAACGCCTACCATCACCGGAACATTTGATATTTGCCAAGGCAACAGCGCCCTATTAAATGCTACACCTGGATTTGTTTCGTACTTGTGGAGTAATGGCTCCACTTCTTCATCCATAGGACCCACTACTGCCGGCACCTATACCGTTACGGTTACCAATGCCAACGGTTGTACAGGTGTGGCTTCGCAAGCTGTAACAATAGCAGCCAACCCTGCTCCCGTTATCACCGGCGTGTTTACCGTATGCCAAGGCGATCTGGCGTTACTCAATGCCACTTTAGGATTCAACTCCTACTTGTGGAGCACTGGTGCTACCACCTCCAGTATCAACACCACGGTAGCAGGAACCTATACCGTTACCGTTACCAATGCCAGTGGTTGCACCGGAAGTAAGTCGCAGGTAGTAACCGTTAACCCAAGTGCAACAACCACTATCAGCGGTGTATTCTCAGCTTGCCAAGGAGCCAATGCCACACTTACTGCCACATCAGGCTTCAACAGTTACCTATGGAGCAACGGTGCCAGTACACAAACCATCAACCCCACTGCTTCGGGCACATACACCGTAACGGTTACCAATGCCAGTGGTTGTACGGGATCCGCTTCGCAAAGCGTTAACATCATCGCGACCCCCACACCATCCATCACGGGAACCTTCAGCATTTGTCAAGGCTCGGCAGCTACGCTAACAGCTTCCCCTGGTTTCGCATCCTACAATTGGAACACAGGAGCCAATACGCAAACCATCAACCCTACCACTGCAGGCACGTACATTGTAACCGTTACCAATGCCAACGGTTGTTCAGGCATTGCATCGCAGGTAGTGTCAGTTGGATCCACATCCAATGCTTCTGTTAATGCCAACAGTTGTCCAGGAACAAGCTACACGCTGCCCAACGGACAAGTGGTGTCGGTTGCAGGAAGTTATGTAACCACGCTCATCGGTAGCAACGGATGTGACAGTATCATTACAACCAACCTTACTTTCATTGATAACACTGCTCCAGCTGTTTCGTCTTGCCCGAGCGCCTTCACATCGTGCAATCCCGTTAGCTGGGTAGTGCCTGTGTTCAGCGACAACTGTACATTCTCTGTGAGCAGCAATTTCCAACCGGGAGCCACCCTTCCTTTGGGAACTAACACCATCACCTACACGGCTACAGATGCTGGGGGAAATACCGCTGTATGCAGCTTTGTGGTAACTGTCGTTGATTATTCCATCTCATTCAACAGCATAAACGTATCGTGCAACGGGGGCAGCGATGGTTCAGCCACAGCAGTAGCCACAGGAACTTCGGGTGCCATTACTTATTTGTGGAATACCGGAGCCGCGTCCCAAACCATCAGCAACCTCACTGATGGAACCTATACCGTTACAGTTACCAACGGAACCTGTTCGCGCCAAGCGAGTGTGAGCATCACACAACCTGCTATATTCGCGGCAAGCATCACACCAAACGGGCCAACCACTTTCTGTCAAGGAGGCAGCGTAACCCTAACTGCAACCGCAGGCACTTCCTACCTGTGGAACACAGGGGCCACTACACAGTCGATAACGGTTTCAAACAGCGGAAGCTATGGCGTTACCGTAACCAACGCACCAGGTTGTACCGCAATAGCTGCACCAATACCGGTTAGCGTGACTCCTAACGTTACCGCATCGGTGTCCATCAGTGCCAATCCAAGCGGACCTATAACGGCCACCACGAGCATCACCTTTACCGCTACTCCCATAAATGGCGGAACTACTCCTGTTTATCAATGGAAAAAGAATGGTGTGAACGTGGGTACCAACAGCAGCGCCTATACCAACAACTCTTGGGTGAATAATGATATAGTGCAATGTGTGATGACCAGTAACGCCAATTGTGTGATTGGTAGTCCTGCCACCTCGAACGGCATAACCGTGAGTGTGAATTTGGTTGCAGGCGCTCCAAAATATGTGGTAAGCGACAGCGTTACCAACTCGGTTTATTATTATGACTCACTGTTCGTCTTAATTTCAAGCAGTGCGCTTTCAACCAACATCATTGGTGGAAACACCAATGTGGGTGACCTGCATATAGCTGGTGGATTTGGATATGTGATGAATGGACTAACTCCGGGAAGGGCATATCGTTCATCCCAAGCAGGCGCGGCTGCATTGCAATCAAGAAACTTAAGAACAAATACAGGAGGCGCCTTGAATCCTGCTACAGGCATAGTGGTTCGTGGCGACACGTTGAATGTGTTGGATAAAAAGGCCCGTGCCATATTCTATTATCTGACTGCTCAAGCATTCAATGGAACCACAACCAACTACAATGCCATTGCTAGGAAAAACCTAGCAAGTCAAAATTCGAGTGGCGAAGCCCTAGCTTTCGACAACACCTATTTGTATGTATTGGAAAACGGAAATACAAAAGCCGTTTATCGTTACCTGATCAACAGCACCACAGGCATTGTAAGATCGCGACCATTACAAACAACTGCAGGAGCGCCACTCAATAACATTTTAGGAATGGTGGTAGATGGATCAAACATCCTAGTTACTGATAACGGAAATGATTCCGTTTATGTTTACAGTAAGTCGGCATTGTTCACCGGAAGCAACACCATCGGATTAAACGCCATCGCCCAATATCCACTAGGCTCTGTAAATCTTACATCGACTGGTATTGCCTTAGCCAACACCACAGCCTTATTACGTGCGGAGTCACTACTGGATCAACAAACCGAGATGCTAGCTTGGCCAAACCCCACATCCGGCAACATCAATATTCGTTTGGATGGATTCAACGAAACAGAAGACATCCGCATAAGTGTATTTGACTTGAACGGCCGTTTGGTGCTTAACCAAGAAGTTGCCTCCAGCACTAGCTCCATAGCAACACTCGATCTCTCTTCCATCAAATCCGGACTGTATGCCATAGTGGCTGAGCAAGGGGATTTGAGAAGGGCCGTGAGAATAGTGGTCGATTGACGACGTACAAATTGTCACTTGTTACATGTCACCCTTCTTCCGATAGCTATCAGACAGGCTCAGGGCGGCGCGTGTTACATGTAACTATAAACTTCCCTCTTCCTACCTCCTCCTGAAATCCCTCCTTGGAGGTCGGTTTTGGTTGGATGGTTTTGACTTGGGTGCTGGAGCAGCTGTCGTGTCCATCGGAAAAGGATGGTCTTGGACGATCTCGATGTCTTTGCCGATCAACTTGCGTATCGCTTTCCATTCGTCGAGTTGTTCCTGATCGCAGAAGGAAATGGAGCGGCCTGATAATCCAGCACGGCCAGTACGACCGATACGGTGCACATACGTTTCGGGCACTTCGGGCAAGTCGCAGTTGAATACATAAGGTAACTCGTCGATATCGATACCGCGTGCGGCGATGTCGGTTGCTACCAGGATTCGGATCTTGCCGTCCTTGAAATTATTCAAAGCGTTTTGACGTTGATTTTGGCTCTTATTTCCGTGGATGGCAGCGGCGTTGATGCCTGACTTCAACAGCATACGCACTACTTTGTCGGCACCATGTTTGGTGCGAGTGAAAACCAAAGCGTTTTTAATAGGCAGCTCCTTCAACAAATGAATAAGCAGCTTCACTTTGTCGCCGCGGTTGGTGTAGTAGAGCGACTGTTCAATCTTATCAACGGTGGAGGATGGAGGTGTTACCTCGACCTTAACGGGATTGTGAAGCAGTGAATCGGACAACTTCTGAATCTCGGGAGGCATGGTGGCCGAGAAGAAAAGTGTTTGCTTGCGCGAAGGCAACTTGGCAATCACTCTCTTGACATCATTGATGAATCCCATATCGAGCATGCGATCAGCTTCGTCGAGGATGAAGATCTCGATATGAGATAAGTCTACATAACGTTGTTGCATGAGATCCAACAGTCGGCCAGGAGTTGCTACCAGGATGCCGGGATGTTTGCGTAGTGCTTCCGTTTGCCCATGTTGCGAAACGCCTCCGAAGATCACGGTATGTCCTACATGTAGATGTCGGCCGTAAGCAGTTAAGCTATCATTGATCTGAATGGCGAGTTCGCGCGTGGGGGTGAGCACCAATACACGAATATGTTTATGTGGTGCCTTGCGTTCGTGAAGTAATTGCAGAACTGGAAGTGAGAAGGCGGCGGTTTTGCCGGTGCCGGTTTGTGCGCAGCCGAGCAAATCGCGGCGCTCTAATACTTGTGGAATGGCTTGTGCCTGGATAGGCGTGGGGGTTGAATAGCCTTCGGTTTCGAGTGCTTTCAAGATGGGCTCAATCAAGCCCAAGTTTTGGAATGACATAAAATGGAATTGTGAAATGTTGCAAAAGCGTTGTAAAACTGAAGCAACGGGGGTTTAGAGGAAAACGACCTACAAC
>JBKDSL010000179.1:0-19730 GCA_046340555.1 Bacteroidota bacterium | reverse complement strand
AGAAGGCTTTTAAGGGCATTGGAAGTAACGATGGTTTCCGGACAACCCTACTCCACCTTGATCGGCAGAGGACGCAACTCGCAAAACAGATGGAATAACGTCATGGTCGGCATTGAACATATTCGAGAAGAATTATACCGTAGAATTGACGAGCGAACGGCCATCATGATCGAATCAGGCTTAAAGGAGGAAGCCATAAGTGTAATCGCTTATCGTTCAAAAAACGCATTGCGAACCGTAGGCTATACTGAAATGTTCGAGCATTTGGATGGCATCAGGTCTTTAGAAGAAACCGAAAAACTCATTGCACAACACACACGCAACTATGCCAAGAGGCAGTTAACCTGGTTCAACCGTTATGATAATTTGAATTGGCTCAAGCCAGAACCAATAGAACAGATGGCGCATCGTGTAATCGATTTGTTGTAAACGCCCTACTGCGTTAGATCCCGAATACCATGCTCAACTGCGAAACGGCTTCCCTCCAATGCCAATTCGGTGTTGGGAAAAACGGATTGAGCTTCCTGCAACAAAGGTTGCAAATCAGGATACCTGGCCGAGAAGTGACCTATTAGCAATTTCTGAGCCCCCGCCTTCAGAGCCAGCTGTGCCGCCTGTTTGGCGGTAGAGTGAAATGTTGATACAGCGCGCTCCAAATCGCTGTGCAGAAAAGTGGACTCATGATATAGCAGATCCACACCTTCTACCTCGGCCGCCAAATCCTCTTCGAACATAGTATCCGAGAAGTAGGCATACGATCGAGGCCTTGCCGGATCAAAGGTGATGTCGCGGTTGGGGATAATTCTACCTGTACCATCCCTGAAGTCGGCGCCTTTTTTAATGGAATCCAATTGATGTACGGGGATAGCGTGCTCGCGGATTTTGTCGGGATTGATCCTACGCAAACCCGTCTTCTCCCTGAAATGAAAACCAACACAAGGAATACGGTGATTCATCACTAAAGTGCGGACTACGATCTCATCATCTTCATGAATGATATCACCTGAATAATTTTTTATCGGATGAAAAATTAAATTGTAGCGGAGTCGCGTACGCGAAAGTCGCAGCTGCAATTCGATGATGTCCATCAATTCCTGTTGACCGAACAAATGCAACTCAGCATTACGACCTTGCAGGTGCATTGTCGATAGCAAACCCATCAAGCCTAGGTAATGATCGCCGTGCAGATGCGAAATGAAAATGTGGCTTATTTTTCCGTGCCTCACCTTGAAGCGGGACATCTGCATCTGGGTTCCTTCGCCGCAGTCCAATAAAAAAAACCGCTCACATACATTAAGTACCTGAGCGGTTGGATGACGATCTTGCGTTGGAGTAGCAGAGCTGCTACCCAGAATGGTTACTTCAAACGGCATTATTTTTTAGATACCACAAGCCTGCGGGTCAAAACGCTGTTTCCGTTACGGATGGATACCAAATAAACACCTGATGAGATATTTGAAAGATCCAAGCGTTGGCGATTCAATCCGGCAACTGCACGTACGGGACGAGAAGCCATTTCCTTGCCAAGTATGTTGAAAATTCCCAATTGATAATTTCCTGCAGATGGAGCAGTGAAATCCAAATCAGTGAAGTTGTTGGCAGGATTCGGAGACATACCTACCCATCCGAAATCATACGCAACAGCGCTTCCAATTCCACTTGAAGTGTTAATGGTTATACTGTAGTAATCCAATGTATCAACTTGATTAACCGGAAAGCCCAAGAAAGTGGCGTTGGTCGTCAATATCACATTTACGAAATACACACCGGCAGTGGTAGGAGTTCCAGAAACAAACATGCAACCGTTAGAGCCACCGGGGAAGATACCGTTAGCTGGAGTTGTGCTATAAGTAAGTCCGGGAGGGAGTCCGGTAACGCCTGTAACGGTAATATTGGCAATATTGATGTTCGTTGGAGGAAGACCGTTAAGCGAAACAACCGTATCAACAGGAACCTTGGCTTGGATTACTTGGGTATATGGAGTGCCAACGATTCCCGAGCTAAGACCTGTGGCGCTATCAGGATAAATTCCAGGTATAGTGATAGTAGGATCTGGAATACACTGAGCAGAGGCCATTAGTGATGTTCCAAAAACCAGGGCAGTGGAAAGGAGTAGTTTTTTAATCATGTTTGTGTGTTGTGTTTGTGTTGTGACTTATTCAGGTACGATGTTGGTAAGAGCATGATCCAAATCTGGAGAGATGGATAAAACCTGGTCGAGTTGGCTGATGGTGATGAGTTTGCGAACGCCATCACTCAATCCGGTAACAATGAAGTTACCGCCAGCATTTCTGCAAACCCTGTTGCCTACCAATACAGCACTCAAACCGGATGAGTCGCAATACTGAGTATCGGTTAGGTCAAGGATGATATTGCTATATCCCTCGTTATTGATGATTAACAGTTCTGACTTCAATTCAGCTGAAATCAACGTGTTCAATTTCTCCTCATGGAGTTTGATCAGGGCGTACTTGTCGTTTTTGTCGAGTGAATAGCGCATCGGTATCTTTTATAATGTTATCAAAATAATGAAAAAGAAATCGAATTGGCAATACGGCGTCAATCTACTTGGCCTGCCAACAGATAAAGTACAGCCATACGAACCGCCACACCGTTCTCAACTTGCTGTAATATAATGGATTGTCCAGAATCAGCTGCATCGCTCGACAATTCAACGCCTCGGTTGATGGGGCCGGGGTGCATCACCACAATTTCCTTACCGAGGCTTTCCAAGGTCTTACGGGTTATGCCGTACATCATGGTGTATTCACGCAGCGAGGGGAAATATCGGATGTCTTGGCGCTCCATTTGAATCCGAAGCACGTTGGCAACATCGCACCAATTCAGCGCCTTCATCAAGTCATGCTCCACGATAACCCCAAGATCGCGTACATGTCGCGGAATCAGTGTTACAGGACCACACACCATAACTTCCGCACCGAGTTTTTTCAGACAGAAAATATTGGATAGCGCCACGCGAGAGTGGAGGATGTCTCCTATGATCACAACTTTCTTACCAGCTACATCTCCAAGCTTCTCTCTGATGGAGAACGCATCCAACAACGCTTGCGTTGGATGCTCGTGGGTGCCATCGCCAGCATTTACAATACGTGCCTTGACATGTTGTGACAGGAAATGCGCGGAACCCGGTTTGGGGTGTCGCATTACCACCATATCCACTTTCATGGCCAATATGTTATTGACCGTATCTATCAAAGTTTCACCCTTGCTGACTGATGAGGAGGATGCCGAGAAGTTAAGGACATCCGCCGAAAGGCGCTTTTCCGCCAATTCAAATGAAAGTCGGGTACGGGTTGAGTTTTCAAAGAACAGGTTGGCGATGGTGACGTCGCGCAGCGAAGGCACTTTCTTGATGGGCCGATTGATGACATCCTTGAAATTGTCGGCTGTAGAAAAAACCAGATTGATATCATCAACCGTGAGGTCTTTGATGCCTAGCAGATGCCTAACGCTCAAATTTCCAGTCATGCCCCTACCTCCCTTGAATTTAGCCACACCTCATCGGTGCCATCGGTTTCTTTCCATAACACCCTGACCTTTTCAGACATTATCGAGTCAATTGCCTTGCCGACGTAATTAGGTTCAATGGGTATTTCGCGACTGAACTTGCGATCAATGAAGGCGAGCAACTCAACCTTGTTTGGCCTGCCAAAAGCTTGCAAGGCATCCATGGCCGCTCTAACCGACCTACCGGTAAACAACACATCATCCGCCAAAATAACCTGCTTGTTTTCAACTACGAAATCGATATCGGTGGTGCTGGGAACAATAACCTGCTCACGGCGGCGGAAATCATCCCGGAAGAATGTGATGTCCAAATTGCCACTCACGATCTTTTTCCCATTCAAAATCTGGCTCAGCTTGGCCGAAATGCGGTTTGAGAGGTAAATACCCCTGGGTTGAAGCCCGATGATAACGGAATCTGAAAAATCGCCATGGTTTTCAATCAACTGGTAACAAAGCCGATCGATGGTGATGGCAAAGTGCTGCGAGGTCAGTATCTGCCTTGATGACATATTCCTAGGTTCCGACAAATGTAATGCAATTGTATGGTCAAAAAAAATCCCCCGTTTCCGGAGGATTCTTTTTTTATCAGTTATTGTCGGGGTTTTCTTCCTTCGACTTCGCCTCTCCCGAGGCCAATTCAGAGCGGAGGGCACTCAATACGCCCATGTCTCCGAGTGTCGACTTTTCGATATTCCCCTGGACCTTCTTGATGGATTTGGCTGTGGATTCGCCTTCACCTTCAGAGCCGGACTTGGTTGGATTTTTCACATCCTCGAACAAACGAGCATGGGATACGATCACCTTGCGGTTCTCTTTCGAGAATTCAATCACTTTGAAAGGCAAACGCTCGTCGGTCTTAGCCGTAGCACCGTTTTCCTTGGACAGGTGGCGGTATGGGGCGAAGGCCTCAATGCCGTGCTCCAAAGTAACTACAGCACCTTTGTCGGTAACCTTGCCTACCACGCCTTCGTGAACGGAATCAAGCTGAAAGAGCGACTCATAAACATCCCATGGGTTTTCTTCGAGTTGCTTGTGTCCAAGACTCAAGCGGCGGTGCTCGATATCAACTTCCAATACCACCACTGCGATTTCCTCACCGATTTTGGTGAACTCAGATGGGTGCTTCACTTTCTTAGACCAAGAAAGGTCGGAGATGTGGATCAAACCATCGATACCTTCTTCCAATTCTACAAACACACCGAAGTTGGTGAAATTGCGAACCTTGGCTTTGTGTTGTGAACCAACAGGATATTTGCTGCTGACTTGTCCCCATGGATCAGGCATGAGTTGCTTCAAACCGAGCGACATTTTGCGCTCCTCACGGTCGAGGGTCAAGATAGCTGCTTCCACTTCGTCATCCTTCTTCAGGAAGTCTTGTGGGCTGCGCAAGTGCTGCGACCATGACATTTCAGATACGTGGATCAGACCTTCTACACCTGGAATCACTTCCACGAATGCACCGTAGTCGGCGATAACCACCACTTTACCTTTTACTTTGTCGCCAACTTTCAAGTTTTGATCCAAAGCATCCCAAGGCTGAGCAGTAAGCTGCTTCAAGCCAAGAGCGATACGCTTCTTCTCATCATCAAAGTCGAGGATAACCACGTTGACCTTCTGGTCGAGCTGAAGCACCTCTTCTGGGTGGTTGATACGACCCCAAGAGATATCGGTGATGTGCAACAAGCCGTCAACACCGCCGAGATCCATGAATACACCGTATGAGGTGATATTCTTAACGGTACCTTCAAGCACTTGGCCTTTCTCAAGCTTGGAGATGATCTCTGCCTTTTGACTTTCGAGCTCCTCTTCGATGAGCACCTTATGGGAAACAACCACGTTCTTGAATTCATTGTTGATTTTAACAACCTTGAACTCCATGGTCTTGTTAACGAATACATCGTAATCGCGGATTGGCTTAACATCGATCTGCGAACCAGGCAAGAAGGCCTCGATTCCGAATACATCGACAATAAGTCCACCCTTGGTGCGGCACTTCACGTAACCTGTGATAACCTCATCCTTTTCAAGGGCAGTGTTCACACGCTCCCAAGATTTGAGTGCACGTGCTTTTTTATGGGAAAGAATCAGCTGACCGTTCTTGTCTTCCTGTGTTTCTACATAAACCTCCACTTCGTCGCCCACTTTCAAGTCGGGCATGTGGCGGAATTCAGATAATGGAATAAGACCGTCCGACTTAAATCCGATATTCACTACGGCCTCCTTTCCGGTGAGGGCGATGATGCGGCCCATCAATACATCGTGTTCTACGACGGTTGAAAGGGTTTGGCCATACATCTCCTCCATCCTGTTTTGGTCGTCCGACTTATACGTGTCGGTACTTTTGCCTACACTGTCCCAATCAAATTCGGACGAGGCGGGCTGGGCGCGCTGGATTTTGGTAATGTTTTGAGTCATGACGTTGTTGTACTGGTAATGGTACTGTTTTAAAGGTTAGACATGTATTCTCCTTTCCACTCTGAAAAGGAGCGCAAAGGTAAGGAATTAAAGCTTTTAAAAGCAATAAAATTCAATGGTTTAATACCCGAGGCTGGTTAAAATCAAGAAGCCAGTTGCTTCAGATTCAAGTAGGATGCCACATCCTCCATCAACCACATCGGTGTGGAAGTGGCTCCACAAATACCGATTTCCTCCGCGCCTTCAAACCAAGAGTCCTGTATTTCAGATACTTCTGATATAAAATGAGTACGTGGATTCACGCGCTTACAAACATCATAAAGGGCCTTGCCATTGGAACTTTTCTTTCCACTTACGAATACGACTACATCAAAACGGACGGCAAAACGCTCCAATTGGGGCTCCCGGTTTGACACCTGCCTGCAGATGGTATCATTGGCTATCAATTCCCCCACTTCACGAACACCACGAAAATCGGTCACCCGCTTTTCAATGGCCTCTTGGATCTTTTGAAAACCGGCCGTGCTTTTGGTGGTTTGGGAGAAGAGGTAAACGGGACGATTGTAATCAATCTTATCCAAATCGTGCTCACCAGTTACAATGATGGCCTCCCCACCGGTTTGTCCAACCAAACCATTCACCTCGGCATGCCCGGGCTCTCCATAAATCACCACTTGACCATTAACTTCTTTTACCTCTTCGTAGCTTGTGCGAACGCGGTTTTGAAGCTTTAAAACAACCGGACAAGAGGCGTCAATCAATTCTATGTTGTTGCGAATGGCCGTCTCATAGGTTTCAGGCGGTTCGCCGTGTGCTCGGATGAGCACTTTACAATCCTTTAACTCCCTGAATTGGTCGTGGTTGATGATCTTCAAACCCTTTTTGGTGAGGCGGTCCACCTCCATGTTGTTGTGAACGATATCGCCCAAACAATACAAAGTGCCCGAAACATCCAGCTCGGCTTCAGCCATTTGAATGGCAAAAACCACACCGAAACAAAATCCACTTTCTTGGTCTATGGTGACGTTCATGGGGTGAAGTTACTACGTATTATCAAACACCGCCAAACTTAAACGGTTTAGCGACGATGTTATTTTTTATTCGGTTCCAACAGATTTCAATAGTTCCAAGTGTCGGATCACAAAATCCAACTGGCCTTCGAAATCCAAATGGGTATTATCTAAAATAATGGCATCGTCCGCTTTGCGCAGTGGACTTTCTTTGCGATTCTGGTCCTCTAAATCGCGAATCTGCAAATTGTTGCGAACCTCGTCCAAAGTAACGGCAACATCTTTCAGCTGAAGCTCTTTGAAACGGCGCATGGCACGAACCTCCGGGTCTGCAGTCATGAACAATTTCAAATCGGCATCTGGAAACACGGTGGTGCCAATGTCACGACCATCCATCACCAAACTTCCATCCTCACGCATTCGCTGCTGCTGGGCAACCATGCGATGCCGCACCTCGGGAATCGCGCTTACATAGCTTACATTCGACGAAACTTCCATGGTTCTGATTTCCTGCTCCACATTCTTGCCATTCAACCAGATTTCCGAAAGACCGCTTTCAGCGGATATCTTGAAGTCGATGTGTATCGAATCAAGTGCGGATGCAAGTATATCCTGGCTGATTGTATCTGCTGTCATAGGCAATCCATGTGTCATCAAATACAAAGTGACTGCACGGTACATGGCACCTGAATCGATGTAGCGCAAACCAAGCCTTTTGGCCAATGCCTTTGCCACCGTGCTCTTCCCGCAAGAGGAGAAACCATCAATGGCAACTACAGGTTTTTGAATAGACATCTTAAGCACAAAGTTATGCAATCACCGGCAAGCGCAGATTAAGCCAGGCTAGTTTACCTTCCGCTTTTTGAACAACTCGCCCATGTTAACCGACATGGTAAAATGGTTGGATGGGCCAGCCAAATGATAGGCGGCTCTTCCATAACTCAGCAGAAACTTGGAAACACGGAAACCAAATCCCCAACTAAGTCCCACCGTCGCTAACCTGGATTCAACACCGAGCTCCTTGCGCCTTTGGAAGTTGTAACCGGCACGTATATGGAAATTGCGCGAAAGCAAAATCTCAGTGCCAATCACCACATGCCTCAGCACTTTGTCTGCAGTTGTGATCTTGTATTCAATAGGCTCTCCTGTCAAAGGGTCGATCTGGCCTTCCTTGGTTGGATCCTTGTAAGTGATGTCAAACTTCTCCAAATGGTGCAGCACCATCGAAAACCTGAACGGAGCCTTGGCTAAGCGCTTGGAAACGCCCAGCTGCACCTCAAAAGGCAATGGTTCCGATTCACCATCCCGATAACCCTTTAATTGGGATCCTGCATTACGCAACACCAACGACACATCAACCATCGGTTTGCTGGCATAATAATTCAGCCCGATATCAGCAGCAACACCTACTGACGTGTATTCTGCCAGCGAAGAATAAATGGTTTTCAAATGCGCACCAATTGAAAGCGAAGAGTCACGCAAATCGCGGGCATAAGACAAATTGAAAGAATACTCGGAAGCCTTGAAGGCACCGACTTCCAAACCTGTAAAATCTCGCTCGGTAAAATCGCCGTAACCGATGTAATGCATTCCAGCGGCTATGGTTTGCCCCTTACCGATATCGCGGGCATAACCAACGTGACCGAACTTGATGTCTGCATAATAACTCACATGGCTGAAGGTAAACTGCTTGTCCATGGAGACATTCAACAACGCAGGATTTCCAAATATGAGATTGAGGTCGTTATCGCGAACAGGCACCATTTTACCACCCATGGCTGAAATGCGAGCCGACGGCACAAGGTTCAAAAATTCATACGTGTTATCGCCACCAATCTGCGCTACAGAAACAACAGGCAAGCAAAAACCCGTCAGCAACGAGCAAGAAAAAATCAATGCGTATTGCTTCAATGACATCATGAGGCGTACAGCGGGAAGTTTGCAGTCATATTCTCCACCTCAGTCAAGACACTATCGATAACGTCAGGATTCTCCGGTTCACAAATAACACGATCGATCAACTCTACGATCTGCCGCATATGCTCTTCGCGCATCCCACGCGTGGTGACGGCAGCCGTGCCTACCCGGATACCCGAAGTAACAAACGGCGACTTATCATCAAACGGAACCATATTCTTGTTTACGGTGATGCCTGCAGCTACCAACGCCTGCTCGGCAAGTTTTCCGGAAATCGATTTGGAGCGAAGATCAATCAGCATCAAGTGGTTGTCGGTGCCGCCAGAGATGATCTTGTACCCCCTTTTCATGAATTCAGCCGACATAACCTTGGCATTCTTGATTACTTGCATGCAATATTCGAAATAACCATCACTCAAAGCCTCTTCAAATGCCACTGCCTTAGCGGCGATGACGTGTTCAAGCGGACCGCCTTGCGTGCCGGGAAAAACGGCGGCATCCAAGATGGCCGACATCATTTTCACTTCACCTTTGGGAGTGGTCAGTCCCCATGGATTCGGGAAGTCACTCCCCATCATAATCAATCCTCCACGTGGCCCGCGCAGGGTTTTGTGCGTGGTGGTGGTTACAATGTGGCAGAAAGGAAGCGGATCGTTCAGCAGCCCACGTGCAATGAGCCCTGATGGATGTGAAATGTCACCCAACAATAGAGCACCTATCTGGTCAGCGATGGAGCGTAACCGAGCATAATCCCAATCGCGCGAATATGCAGACGCGCCACAGATAAGCAACTTAGGGCGCTCTGACAATGCTTTTGCCTCCAATTTATCATAGTCAATCAAACCTGTGGATTCCTCCACTCCGTAAAAGCAGGTTTTGTAATACTTCCCAGAGAAATTAACGGGCGAACCATGCGTTAAGTGTCCACCATGAGACAAGTCGAACCCCATGATTTTATCGCCGGGTTGCAAAACCGCCAACATTACTGCGGCATTGGCTTGAGCGCCCGAATGTGGTTGTACATTTGCCCATTCGGCGTTGAACAAGGTCTTGGCACGCTCGATAGCTATTATTTCGATTTGGTCAACGATTTCGCAACCGCCGTAATAACGCTTACCGGGAAGGCCTTCCGCATACTTGTTGGTGAGGCAAGAACCCATGGCTTCCATCACCTGGTCGCTGACAAAGTTTTCGGAGGCGATCAGCTCAATGCCGTGTCGCTGACGCTTAAGCTCCTTGCGGATAAGCGAAAAAACTACCGTGTCTCTTTTTGTTTTTTCCAATGTATTGTTCGTTGTGGATGTTTCTTGCATGATTAACTGAAATCTATTTCGGTACTGTCGCCGATATTGAGGCTCTGACTGAGTCCTTTCAGATACGAGTCGCTGCCAACCACCGATTGATTTAGAACAGCGGTTTCCAATTGGGAGAAGGAACCTATGATGGAGTCGCTGATGATAGAAGATTTGATGATGGTGCGCTCACCGATTGAAACATTCGGTCCGATGATGGAATTGGAAATATCGCAACCGGGCGCAATGCTCACTGGTGGTATGATGATGGTGTTATGGAAGGCAAATCCTTGTGGTGAGGGAAGCGTACGCTTGAGCAACACGGCGTTGGTCTCCAAAAGACTATTCTTGTTTCCGCAATCATACCAATTACCGACTTGGAATGCGCACACTTTCGCACCTTTGGATACCATACGCGATAGCGCATCGGTCAAGTTATACTCATCACGGATACGCTCACCTGCACCTATGATTGCATCCAAAGTTTCCATGATATCTCCTGCGCGGTGAAAATAGTAAACACCCACAAGCGCCATATTCGACTTGGGGATATTCGGCTTTTCGTGCAGGCGGGTCACCATACCCTCTTCGTTGATTTCAGCCACACCGAAATTGCGTGGATCATCAACCTTCTTCACTCCTACCCCATGGCATCCGGAGCGTATTACCGACTCCACATCGAAATCCACGATGGTGTCTCCCAAAACCACCAACATCTGCTCTTCGGGATCAACCTCATTACGAGCCAACCACAAGGCCTGGCCCGTTCCTTCCCGTGGCTCCTGCACCACGAATGTGGCTCGGATGTTCGGGTATCTTTCTGTGATGAATGATTCGATCTTGTCGCCCAGATATCCGATGATAAACACGAAATCGCGTTGACCCGCCTCAATGAGCGAGTCTACGATATGGGCCAGTATTGGCTTGCCCGCCACAGGCACCAAGGCCTTGGGTTGGGTATGCGTGTGAGGTCGGAGCTTAGTGCCTATCCCGGCAACGGGTATAACGGTTTTCATGAGCCAAGACTACAAAGGTAAATCTTTGGCTGCTCATTTGGACGCCTGTAAATTGTCGACGAATTTCCATCTTTGCAAATGATTTCCAACGCTTCCGATAAAACTTTGCGCTCATGAAAAACCGGGTCACCGAACTCTTCGGCATCGAATATCCCATCATCCAGGCAGGCATGATCTGGTGTAGCGGATGGCAACTGGCTTCGGCCGTAAGCAATGCCGGCGGATTGGGCATCATCGGTTCCGGCTCCATGTACCCTGATGTATTGAAAGAGCACATCCGAAAGTGCAAAGCAGCCACCCAGCGACCTTTCGCGGTCAATGTGCCCATGCTTTACCCATCCTTGGAGCAACACATGGAAACCATTATCGCAGAAAAAGTACCTATCGTGTTTACATCTGCAGGTAACCCTGCCACTTGGACCTCAAAACTCAAGGACGCAGGCATCCAAGTTGTGCATGTGATAGCCAACACACGCTTCGCCCAGAAAGCACAACAGGCTGGAGTGGACGCCATTGTGGCCGAAGGTTTTGAAGCGGGAGGACACAACGGCCGAGAGGAAACAACCACGATGTGCCTGATTCCGATCATCCGGCAGGCCGTTGATATTCCTGTGATTGCAGCAGGAGGAATCGGCACGGGCCGCTCCATGCTGGCGGCTATGGCGCTTGGCGCGGATGGCGTTCAAATCGGTTCCAGATTCATCCTCTCCAACGAATCATCGGCTCACGAAAACTTCAAGACCAAGATCATGGAAACAGGCGAAGGAGGCACTGCATTGGCATTGAAAAAACTCACTCCTGTTCGACTCATCAAAAACAAGTTCTATGAGGAGGTGGCACAAGCAGAAGCACGGGGCGCCAGCTTGGATGAATTGTCGACCATACTAGGTCGCGCCCGAGCTAAAAAAGGGATGTTTGAAGGCGACCTAGATGAAGGGGAATTGGAAATAGGACAAGGCGTAACCGGCATCAGGAAAATAATGCCTGCAGCGGAAATCGTCCGGGAGATCTGGACCGAATACCAGCAAACAAAAAAACAACTTTGCGAATCATGATACATTTTGAAAAATTTTCACTGGATAACGGTCTTACCGTGATGGTGAACACCGATAAATCCACCCAGATGGTGGCGATGAACATCCTGTACAAAGTGGGTGCACGAAACGAGGATCCGACCAAGACAGGATTCGCACACCTGTTTGAACACCTGATGTTTGGAGGCTCTGTGAACATTCCCAGCTACGACCAGCCGCTGCAAGCTGCCGGAGGAGAAAACAACGCTTTCACCAATAACGATTTCACCAACTATTACCTCACCATACCCACACACCAAGTGGAAACGGCATTCTGGTTGGAATCCGACCGAATGCTGTCGCTTGCTTTCTCCGAGAAAAGCCTCGAAGTGCAACGCAACGTAGTGGTGGAAGAATTCAAGCAGCGTTATCTTAACCAGCCTTACGGCGATGCTTGGTTGAAACTACGTCCGCTGGCTTATCAAGTACACCCCTATCGTTGGGCCACCATCGGCATGGAAGTGGCGCACATTGAAGATGCCGTGCTGGATGATGTCAAAAACTTTTTCGGTCGTTTCTACCATCCGTCCAATGCCATCATGGCTCTTTCAGGCAACATCACGTTGGAGCGCGCCAAACAGCTTTCGGAAAAATGGTTCGCACCCATCCCCGCAGGAAAAAAACCTGCGCACGATTGGTTGTTAGAGCCCGTTCAAACTGCATCGCGTCGCAGTGAAACCACAGGACATGTGCCCTACCCTGCTCTTTACAAGGCTTGGCATTGTTGTGCGCGAACCGATCGAGAATTTCACGCGACTGACTTGCTGACGGATGTTTTGTCGTCCGGAAAATCAGCAAGACTTTACAACAGCTTGGTGAAGGACCAACAACTTTTCACCAACATAAGCGCATATACATTGGGCGATTTGGATCCAAGTCTCATCGTTGCCGAAGGCAAGCTGCGCGATGGTGTGAAGCTTGAAGATGCAGAGCGTGCGTTGGATGCTGAGTTATCGATCATTTGTCATGACTTGATCAGCGATGACGAGTTGGAGCGTATACACAACAAAGCCGAATCAACCAACTTGTTCGGTGAAACCAACATAGCCAACCGCGCACTGAACCTTTGTTACTATGAAATGAATGGCGATGCCAATGAGGCCAACAACCAAGTCAGCAGGTACCGCGAAACCACTCCCGAGATGATTCGTGAGGTGGCCAAATCGGTTTTCCGCAGCGAAAATTCCTCCACATTGGTTTACCTCCCACAAAACTGAAAAGATGCTAGATAGAAAATCACAACCCGCACCTGCGATAGCGGAAAAAATAGAATGGATTGAAGCCACCAGCCACAAGATGGATAACGGAGGCGATTTGTTCGTGGTCAACGCTGGCGAGCAAGACGTGCTACGATTGGAAATTATTTTGCCCAAAGGCGCCGCTGATACTACATCGAGCGGTTTGTCGATGGCAGCTCACCAGCTTACCGATTCAGGTACATCGAAAATGGATTCCAAATCGATTGCGGAAGCATTCGATCGATTGGGGTCATTCTATCAATCGGATGCGGGTCCTGATTTCAGGAATTACACCATTTATGCCATGCGGTCTTCATTCTCGAAGACTTTGGACGTGTTGCGCCATGTGATTGAAGAAGCCACCTTTCCGGAGCAGGAAGTGGAGCTTTGGAAAAAACGCAACATCGAAACGCTGAAAGTGAACCGCGAGAAAGTATCGTGGCTCTCCAGAACCGCCTTCAATGAAGCGCTGTTCGGAACCGCACACCCTTATGGTTTTACTGCCTTGGAGCACGATTATGAATCCATCACCAGTGAAGGACTAAGAAACTTCCATAGCCAACAGACATTGATGGACCCATGCATGGTGATGTTATCGGGCAAGGTGGGAGACGCTGAAATAGAAATGATAAAAAATGCCCTCGGCAAATCAAAAAGGTCGGTTGGTAATCCCACAACAACTGCACCTGGCGTTCATACTTTGGCAACTGTATCCAAACACATTACTAAGGAAGATGCCATGCAAAGCGCCATTCGCGTTGGAAGAAGGGTGATGACGAAACATCATCCGGATTATATTCCTTTCCAAATGGCTAGTGCCGTACTGGGTGGATATTTCGGATCGCGTTTGATGTCGAACATCCGTGAAGACAAAGGATATACCTATGGAATCGGATCGGCCATTGTACCGAATATCCAATGTGGTTATTTTTTCATTGCCACGGAGGTAGGCAAAGACGTATGCCAACCAGCCATTGAAGAAATATTCAAAGAGTTGGAAAGACTGACAAAAGAACCTGCTCCCGAAACCGAAATCAACCTGGTAAGAAATTACCTGTTGGGCGAATTTCAAAGGAATCTTGACGGACCATTTGCCCTCGCCGACCGATTCAAAAACCTAAAATTGTATGGTTTAGGGTATGATTATTTGAATAAATACTTGAATTATTTGAATAATTTTTCAAGCGATTCGTTGATGGAAACCGCAAATACCTACTTGCAGCCAGCTGAAATGACGCAGGTGATCGCCGGATAAATTGCCCTCCTTTTGAATTCCTAAGGGGCTGATTTACAGGTATATAAATTTGTAGATGATTTTCTATAAGACCCCATTTCCCATTGGGATGCATCCAATACATGTGGATGCACGTCTAGTCGCTGAAACGCTCACAATCAAGGTATGACCAGCTTATACATTATTATTATGTTTCATTTCATAAATTTGTTATCCCTTGAATTCCGATTAACCTGAACCTTAAAACCTTATCAAATTGAAAAGAATCCTACTTCTGTTGTTCGTCTTTGGATGGAGCCTTTTTTACTCCGTCGAAACCAAGGCCAGCCATGGAATGGGTGGCGAACTCACGTGGACCTGTTTGGCAAATGGACAATTCAAATTCCGTTTGAAGTTTTATCGTGATTGCAGCGGTATCCCAGCACCGAACAGTGTAAACCTCACTACTAACGTGCCTGGTGTTCCAAACATACCAATGCCACGTGTCCAAATCAATGACATCTCTCCAACTGGACTTATTTCGGCAGGTAATGCAGGCTGTCCAAGCTGCGCATCCGGAACTCCAAACATCGGCTTGGTGGAAGAGGATGTTTACGAGTCGGCTCCAATCACCTTGAACGGAACACCGCCTGCCACAGGTTGGCAATTTTACTGGGGAGAATGCTGCCGAAGCGGATCCATCAACAACATCACCAACCCTGGCTCCATCGGTTTCCGCATCCGTGCTATCATGTATCCCTACAACCCTACAGGAGTTGCACAAAACACCAACCCCTGTTTCGATTCATCGCCCTACTTCGCTGAGCGCCCATCAACCATTATTTGCACAGGTTATCCATTCAAATACAATCCAAACGCGATCGATCCTGAATTGGATTCTTTGCGATACGAATGGGGTGCGCCACTTACCGATACCGGTACTCCCGTAGCTTGGGCACCTGGATATAACCAGAATAGCCAATTGCCATCTGCAACACAAAACCCAAACAACATAGCTGCAACGGTAAATCCGACTACCGGTGAAATCTCCTACACTTCTTTCACTGGTGGATACTTTGCAACCGTGGTGAAAGTAACCGCCTACAAATGCAACATCAAGGTTGCAGAGATTTTCCGCGAAATCAACGTAGTACTCAACAACAATTGTCCTACCACCGGCGGTCAAACAAATGCACCTCCCGTAGTAACAGCACCATTTTTCGATCCTGCTACGGGTTTACTAACCAGTTACATTGACACGGTTTATGCAGGAGATACCGTTAGATTCCAATTCTCGGCAACAGATTTCCAAACCTTCAACAATGGCACGCCACAAACGGTGACCATCGAAGCTTCGGGAGCCCAGTTCGGAACCAACTTTTCCAATACCAACGCAGGTTGTATCATAACGCCATGTGCCACGTTGGCTCCAGCAACTCCCACAGCGCTGAACCCATACCAAGTGGCGCAGGGTCAATTCGCCGCCGTAACCAACTTCCAATGGGTAACCACGTGTAGGCATGTGGAAGGATTGGATACCAATTGCCGGCGTATCATCAACTCCTACAACTTCGTAATCAAGGCGCGGGATAATTATTGTCCAGCCAACGCGTCATCCATCAAAACAATAACCATCGTCATTATTAGGCCTCCCAAACTGGACCCGCCAATCCTGAGATGTGCATCTGTTAACACTGACGGCAGCGTTGCACTTTCGTGGAATAAGTCCACGCCGCGAGACACCCAAAACACCTGGTATGCCTACGACGTTTACGCTTCGTTGAACCAAGCAGGGCCCTACCAGTTCGTCGATAGTATCAAAACAGGATTCCTCAACGCCGCATCCTACAGCTACACCCATTCAGCTGCTTCGCTGAGTGCGCTGTTCGGCACAAACGCTCAACAACAATCCATCTACTATTACCTGCGGACACGATCCGGTTGTAACGGAGATAGCGTATCCGATTCATCGAACATCCTACGAACCATCAAACTCGACGCGGTGCTGAACGGCGGAAATGCCGACCTAAGTTGGAACGCGCTCTCTACGCCGCCTTTGAGTTCACATATTGGAAACAAATACCTCATCCATCGTGAATTTCCTGCAGGAACATGGACGCTGATCGATAGCACATTCAACCTCAACTATACCGATCCATTTCCTCAGACGCAATGTCAGGCTACGATTGTTTATCGCGTTTCACTTGCCGATAGCAGCGGTTGTACCTCGTGGTCATCTCATGACACGATTATCGTCAACAACGCCAATCCGAACGTGGTGATTCAACCGCTGAGTCCTGTCATCTGCCAAGGAAGCAACGTAGTGCTCACATGCCAAACCGTTGGTAACACCTATCTCTGGAACAACGGCCAAACAACGCAAAACATCACCGTTACCAACACGGGCAACTATACTGTAACCGTAACCGTCGCGGGCGGATGTTCAGGCACAGCATCCACCAACGTAACCGTGGCCGCACCGCCTGTTCCCAGCATAACAGGAACGAATGTGATTTGCGCAGGTGCTACCACATCCTTCAATGCCGGAGCAGGATATACTGCATACCAATGGTCAGGTGGCTTAGGAAACACTCAAAACGTTTCTCCTTCCGTTGCTGGAACATACACAGTAACGGTTACTGATGCCAATGGATGTACCGGAACGGCTACTCGGACACTTACCATCAATCCAAATCCTGTTCCCAACATTACCGGCACCAACTCCATTTGTGCAGGAGGCAGTACTGTTTTCAATGCTGGCGCAGGTTATTCAAATTATCAATGGTCGGGCGGTTTGGGCAGTACCCAGAACGTATCTCCAACCGTATCGGGAACCTACACTGTTACTGTTACAGATGCCAATGGTTGTACCGCAACTGCCACTCGTACGCTTACCATAAACCCGAACCCGGTTCCCAACATCACTGGTAACAACGTATTCTGCGCAGGTGGTTCCACCACATTCGATGCAGGCGCTGGTTATTCAACCTATCAATGGTCGGGTGGATTAGGCAACACCCAAACGGTGTCCCCTACAGCTACAGGAACATATACCGTTACGGTAACCGATGCCAATGGCTGTACTGGAACCACAAACCGTACACTTACCATCAATCCGAATCCAGTTGCGGTAATCACCGGCGACTTCGACGCATGTCAAGGTGCTACAGCCACCCTGAATGCGAACCCCGCTATGACGACCTACCAATGGACTGGCGGTTTAGCTACTGGCACTATCAACCCCGGAACAGCAGGAACTTACACGGTGACCATCACCAACGCCAACGGCTGCACTGGGACCGCATCACAAGCTGTTACCATCTACGCCAATCCTATACCCAATATTACCGGTATCAATACCATTTGTGCGGGAACCAACACCACTTTCAACGCAGGCAACTACACTTCCTACCAATGGTCGAGCGGTTTGGGTGCCACGCAAAATGTAGTGGTTAGTGCCGCAGGAACCTACACTGTAACTGTAACCGACAACAATGGTTGTACGGGCACCGATTCACAACTGCTCACCGTTAACGCCAACCCTGTTCCGAACATCACTGGAAACAATGTATTCTGTGCAGGTGGCTCCACCTCTTTTGATGCTGGTGCCGGTTATTCGAACTACCAGTGGTCGGGTGGCTTGGGCAGCACCCAAACCGTATCCCCTACTGTTGCTGGAACCTATACCGTGACTGTTACCGATGCCAATGGATGTACCGGTAACACCTCACGCACACTCACCATCAATCCAAATCCTGTTGCAGCAATCATCGGCGACTTCGACGCTTGCCAAGGTGCTACAGCTACATTGACTGCCAACGCGGGTATGACCACATACCAATGGACCGGCGGTTTGGCTACTGGCACAATCAACCCTGGTGTTGCTGGCACTTACACGGTGACCATCACAGATGGCAACGGTTGTACCGGAACATCTTCACAGGCGGTAACCATCTATGCCAACCCTATTCCTAACATTACAGGCGTCAACACCATCTGCGCTGGATCAAACTCAACCTTCAACGCTGGAAGCTATTCAGCTTATCTGTGGTCGGGTGGATTGGGCGCTACACAAAACGTAGTTGTGAGCGTTGCGGGAACATACAGTGTAACGGTGACCGATGCCAATGGTTGTACTGGAACCGATTCACAACTGCTCACCGTTAACGCCAACCCTGTTCCGAACATCACTGGTAACAACGCATTCTGCGCAGGTAGTTCCACTACTTTCGACGCCGGTGCAGGTTACGCATCGTATCAATGGTCAGGTGGATTAGGCAACACCCAAACCGTGTCGCCAACAGTTGCTGGAACATACACGGTTACAGTAACCGATAATAACGGTTGCATAGGTTCAGGAACTCGCACACTCACCATCAATCCAAATCCTGTTGCAGTAATCATCGGCGACTTCGACGCTTGTCAAGGTGCTACAGCTACATTGACTGCCAACGCGGGTATGACCACTTACCAATGGACCGGCGGTTTGGCTACTGGCACAATCAACCCCGGAACTGCAGGAACATACACGGTGACCATCACAGATGGCAACGGTTGTACGGGAACAACCTCGCAAGCGGTAACCATTTACGCCAACCCGATTCCAGCAATCAACGGAACATTCACCGTTTGCCAAGGCTTTAACGCTTCACTTACCGCAACTGCCGGATATAACAATTACCAATGGAGCAGCGGTCAAAACTCAAACGTTATTTCTCCAGCAGTAGGTGGCACTTACACCGTAACGGTAACCGATGCAAACGCTTGTACAGGCTCGGTATCACAGCTGGTAGTAGTTAATGCCAACCCGGTTCCTGTTATAGCCGGCACCACCGCTATTTGTGCCGGATCCACCAGCACATTCGATGCCGGTGCAGGATATGCCGGTTATCAGTGGTCGGGTGGACTTGGGTCTAACCAAACCATCAACATTTCCACCACGGGAGTTTACACGGTTACTGTAACCGACAATAACGGATGTATAGGAACAACGAGCCAATCCCTCACTGTGAATGCAAATCCTGTTGC
>JBKDSL010000178.1:0-11402 GCA_046340555.1 Bacteroidota bacterium | reverse complement strand
CCCTATAAGGATCAACGGTTTGTCTCCATGGCAGGTCTCTTTTGTGCGTATGGTACCAAATAGCAAGGGTTTCCGAAAATCGCATTTGTGTATGGTTTCTTTAAAATTTTCTGGGTAATAATTTTGAATATCAAACAAATATGATATCTTTGCACCCCCAAATTAAACCATAAATACAATGACAAAAGCAGAACTAGTTGCCGAAGTTGCAACCAAGACCGGAGTTGAAAAGCTGGCTGTTCAGCAGACCATCGAGGCAATGATGAAGGTCATCAAAACTTCTTTGCAAAACAACCAGAATGTTTACCTCAGGGGCTTCGGTAGTTTTATAGTTAAGAAGCGTGCCCAGAAGACTGGTCGTATCATCACCGAGAAGAAACCAATCATTATTCCTGAGCATTATATTCCTGCATTCAAACCTGCCAAGACTTTCACCGAGAAAGTGAAGCAGGCGTTACACAACAAGTCTTAATATATGGTTAATGGACGTTGGATGCGGGCCGGAATTGTTGGCGCTTCCATCGCCTTGGCTGCGGTTTTATATTTTCTGCCCAAAGGCTCCGGTGTTGGAAACAATGCCAAGCCAAAGCAGGAACCGGTAGAGACCGCAGGTGCCTTCTCTGAGGAAGGATTTAAGAAGAAGTCAAAGTCGCTTTTGCCTTTTAATCTTATTGCCAAGGCCGACTCATTGGAAGGTTTGCTCAATGATTCACCGAAAGACACCACCATATTGGATACGTTGGTATCTTTTTGGGATTCCGCCAATTCGCCAGGTATTGCGGCAGGTTACAGCAAGCAAAAGGCCACACAGACAGGTTTAGAGCAGGATTGGATCAATGCCGCTTACAGGTATTTTGATGCCACCAAGGCTGCCACCGATTCTCTAGAGTCTGTATGGTTTGTTTCCCAGGCAATGGAAGCATACAACAAGGTTCTTGAAATCAACCCCAAGAACCTGAATGCCAAAACCGACTTGGGTATCCTGTATGCCGAAGCTTCTCCTGAACCAATGAAAGGTATCACGTTGCTTCGGGAAGTGGTTGCGGAAAACCCGCTTCATGAAAATGCCCAGATGAACCTCGGATTCCTGTCCATGAAATCAGGTCAATACGATAAGGCCATTGAACGGTTCAACCAGGTACTTAAAATCAACTCTTCGCGCATAGACATGCACGTTTACATCGGAGAGGCTTATTTGCAGAAAGGCGATAACGAAAACGCCATCCGCAATTATGAAATCTTCAAGAATCTGTCGAACGACCAGGAAATGAACCAGCAGATCGACGATTATATCAAAGAAATAAAGAGCCGGAAATAGTACCGGGTTTCAAACAGTAAAAAAATTTAAAACGCAACAGCCATGCCTAGCGGTAAGAAAAGGAAAAGACACAAAATGGCCACTCACAAAAGGAAGAAGAGGCTTAGAAAAAACAGGCATAAGAAGAAGTAATCCGCCTTTGCGATTATTTCTTTATTCCTATTTGTGGTAATCCGTCTTTCTGACGGATGCCTTCAACCAACTTAACGGTGCGGTCAGTGTCCGCGTGCCCCGTGCGTTTTGCATTATCAAACTGCCTGGGCTGGACCTTTGCGCTTATGCACCGTTGTTTTCAAATGAACGGAATTGAATAGCGAGCTCATCATAGATTCGTCGTCTTCAGAAGTGCAAATCGCTTTGCTGGAGGACCGCCGTATTGTGGAGTTCAACAGCGAAAAGAAAGACAACAGCTTTTCGGTGGGCGACATATATCTTGGCCGGATTCGCAAAACCATGCCGGGACTGAATGCTGCATTTGTGGATGTAGGTCACGATAAGGATGCTTTTTTACACTACCTGGATCTCAGCCCCCAGTACCTTTCTTTGATGAAATTCACCAAAGAAGTTTCGGCTGGTGGGCACCGCGACGGACTGCTGAATAACTTTTCTTTGGAAAAGGACCTTGAGAAAGGTGGTAAGGTTAGCGGAATATTAGCGGCCAATCAATGGATCCCGGTCCAAATAGCGAAAGAGCCCATTTCCACCAAGGGCCCTCGGATCACCTGCGACTTAAGCATGGCTGGCCGTTTTGTAGTAATGGTTCCCTTTACCAACATGGTTTCTGTATCCCAGAAAATCAAAAGTTCAGAGGAACGCAACCGTTTGAAGCGAATCGTTGGCAGCATCAAACCGCAAAACTTCGGTATCATCATCCGAACAGTTGCCGAGGGCAAAAAGACCGCTGAAATCGACAAGGACATACGCGACCTGCTTTCAAAGTGGGCCTCATTCACCGAGCTGCTTCGTGCCGCCAAACCCCCGCAAAAGCTGTTGGGTGAAATGAACCGCACGTCTACTATTCTGCGAGACATGCTCAATGCAGGTTTCAGCAGTATCGTGGTAAACGATCAAATGGTTTTTGACGAGGTTCGATCCTATATCCGAAGCATCGCTCCGGAGCAGGAGGAGATAGTGAAATTCCATAAAGGGAAAGTGCCCGTTTTCGAGCACTTCGGCATTGATAAGCAAATCAAGTCCGTTTTTGGTAAAACCGTGAACATGCAGAATGGTGCCTACCTGATTGTTG
Organism: Bacteroidota bacterium; assembly: GCA_046340555.1. Taxonomy (GTDB): domain Bacteria; phylum Bacteroidota; class Bacteroidia; order AKYH767-A; family OLB10; genus JALRAP01. Next base: position 8,838 of record JBKDSL010000178.1, on the reverse strand, counting down.
AGCACACAGAGGCCCTGCATGTAATCGATGTGAATAGTGGCGGTCGCAGCAAAGCGGGCTCCGATCAGGAGAACAATGCCTTACAGGTGAATATGATGGCCGCCAAGGAGATTGCCAGGCAGCTTCGCTTGCGGGATATGGGGGGTATCATCGTCATCGATTTCATCGATATGCATTCGCAGCAACATCGAAAGGAGCTGTTCGACTGCGTCCGTAACGAAATGAAACGTGACCGTGCCAAGCATACCATTCTTCCGCCCAGCAAGTTCGGACTGATTCAAATCACGCGGCAGCGGGTAAGGCCTGAAACAAAAATCGTTACCGCTGAAAAATGTCCATCCTGCAATGGCACTGGCGAGATCAAGGCAAGTGTTCTCATTTCAGACGATATCAAGAGCAACGTTCGTTATATCCTGGTCGAGCAAAACGAACCGACCGTAACAGTAAGGGTTCATCCTTTTTTGGCTGCCTATCTTACCCAAGGAATTTTTTTCAGCTCCATCAGGCACAAGTGGCAGCGTGAATTCAAGAAGAAGATTCAAGTGGAGGCTGTTGGTTCCTATCAAATCATGGAATACCATTATTTCGGCCGAAATGGCGAAGAGATATTGCTTTGAGTTGAGGTAGATAGGCTTCGCTCACGTTACAAATTGTTTTAAATTTGCCCTACTGTCGAATGTTCGGCATTTCGTGATCCATGGCTTTCAAAAAGATACCTTCAAAATATAGGAAGATAGTCCTGGCGTTTTGGATCATAGTGGCGGCCCCAATCGTCATCTCCTCCCTTTTCGTGATTGCGGCTGCAACTGAAATCCTTGGTGATCTACCATCCTTCGAAGAACTCGAAAATCCCAAAAGTGCATTGGCCACTGAAGTATATTCCGCCGACGGGGTTTTGCTTGGCAAGTATTTCATCCAAAATCGCACGAATATCCTATACAAGGACCTTAACAAAAATATCACGGATGCTTTAATGGCTACCGAGGACATTAGGTTCAAAGGTCATTCCGGAATAGACATGCGCGGATTGCTGCGGGTGTTTTTCAAAACCGTGATTTTGCAGCAAAGTGGCTCCGGTGGAGGTAGCACCATCACGCAACAATTAGCTAAAAATCTTTTCCCCCGTGACAGGATATCAGGTTTCAGAATCGTGATCCGAAAAGTCCAAGAGTGGGTGATCGCGGTACGTCTGGAACGCAGCTATACAAAGGATGAAATCCTGGCCATGTACTTGAATACGGTTGACTTCGGTTCAAACAGCTTTGGCATCAAGGCAGCATCAAAGACGTTTTTCAATAAGCTGCCTTCGCAGCTGCGTGCCGAGGAGGCTGCCGTGCTTATCGGACTGCTCAAGGCTCCTACTTATTACAGTCCGGTGCGTAATCCCGACCATGCCTTCGTGCGCCGTAATGTGGTTTTCGGCCAGATGTTGAAATACGACCTGCTTACTCAATCGCAATTTGACTCGTTGTCGAAAATTCCGCTTAGTTTGTATTACAAGCCAGAGAATCACAGTGAGGGTATGGCTCCATATCTTCGGGAGTATATGCGCTCATATCTGGTGAATTGGTGTAAGGAGCACAAGAAGCCTGACGGTACTCCATACAACATCTACAAAGACGGTTTGAAGATTTATACCACCATTGACTCCCGCTTGCAGCAATATGCCGAAGAGGCAGTACAAGAACAAATGGCGGAACTTCAAAAAACATTTTTCGCGCATTGGAAAAAATCATCACCATTTACTGAATTTCCCGAAGTGCTTGTGCGCGGAGTCAAGCGTTCAGAAAGGTATCTGTCTATGAAGGCAGATGGACTTTCCGAGCCTAAGATCTTGGCGAGTTTCGATAAGAAAATTCCGATGAAGGTCTTCAGTTGGAAAGGTGACATCGATACATTGATGAGCCCGATGGATTCAGTCAAGTATTACAAAATGTTCTTGCGTACAGGCTTCATGTCGATGGATCCACACACGGGATATATCAAAGCATGGGTAGGCGGCATAAACCATAAGCATTTCAAATACGATATGGTTCGTGGTGGTCGCAGGCAAGTGGGCTCCACCTTCAAGCCGATTGTTTATGCGCTCGCCATGCAAGAGGGCTACTCGCCTTGTTACAAGGTTCCTAATACTCCCGTGGTTTTCAGTTTCAAGGGAGGAGCCGATTGGTCTCCATCAAACTCTGACAATAGCTCTGGAGGTATGTTGTCGCTTAAGCAGGCATTGGCAGGGTCTGTCAACAATGTTTCGGCATATTTGATGAAACAATTTGGAGTGGAAGCCACCATAGCCTTGGCACGTAAGCTGGGAATCACTTCTCCAATACCGAATTCTCCCACCATTTGCTTGGGAACGCCCGACATCTCGGTATATGAGATGGTAGGAGCCTATGCCGCATTTGCGAATAAGGGGGTATGGACTGAACCGATTTTTATCAGCAGCATCAAGGATAAGTCAGGCAATCTCCTTCATGAATTTGTACCAAAGAGGGTAGAGGCTTTGGATGAAACAACAGCATACATCACACTAAGCTTGCTCAAGGGTGTGGTAGAATACGGAACCGGTGCGCGTCTTCGCTGGCGTTACGGTTTGAATAATGAAATTGCCGGTAAAACAGGTACAACACAGAATCAAAGCGATGGTTGGTTTATGGGTATTACCCCGGATCTGGTTTCAGGTGCTTGGGTGGGATGCGAAGACCGTGCTGTAAGATTCCGTTCAACAAACCTGGGACAGGGAGCGAATACCGCATTGCCTATTTGGGGACTCTACATGAAAAAGGTTTATGCCGATTCCACCCTGGGTTTTTCCAACACAAGTTTTACCCCTCCCGAGAATAAAGCCATATCAGTAGAATTGGATTGTAGTAAGTATGATATCGAAAATCCGGATCTGGTACCTGGAAACCAATATGGATTTTAGTGTTACGCATCCAAACCCTTTTGCATCGAGTTTGTTCCATAATCATTCAATAATCATAAGAAAATGATCAATAAGGTAGTCGCTTCCGCGGATGCAGCCATCGCCGGCATAGAAGACGGCATGACACTCATGGTTGGTGGTTTCGGTCTCTGTGGCATTCCAGAGAACTCCATCGCAGCCCTTGTTCGCAAAGGAGTCAAAAGCCTCACATGCATATCCAATAATGCAGGCGTTGATGATTTCGGACTTGGACTGTTATTGCAAAACCGTCAAATAAAAAAGATGGTATCATCCTATGTTGGCGAGAATGCCGAGTTCGAGCGACAAATGTTGAGCGGTGAATTGGAGGTTGAGTTGATCCCGCAAGGAACCTTGGCCACTCGATGCCTTGCAAGCGGTTACGGTATGCCGGCAGTGTTCACCCCTGCTGGTGTGGGTACTGAAGTGGCCGAAGGCAAAGAGCTTCGGAATTTCAACGGTACAGATTATTTGATGGAATATGCATTTGACTCACACTTTGCAATAGTAAAAGCCTGGAAAGGTGATACTGCAGGGAATTTGGTGTTCAGGGCCACCTCACGCAATTTCAATCCGTTGATGGCTATGGCTGGTAAGATCACCATTGCCGAAGTTGAGGAGTTGGTGGAGCCAGGACAACTCGATCCTGATGGCGTCCACACACCGGGAATATTCGTACATCGAATCTTCCAGGGTTCCGCATATGAAAAACGCATCGAGCAGTGCACAATACGCAAGCGCAATTAATCAATAAAACATCATAACAGCATGCTTGACAAAAACGGAATAGCCAAACGCATATCGCGGGAGTTACGCGATGGATATTATGTGAACCTTGGAATCGGAATACCTACTTTGGTTGCCAACTATATCCCCGAAGGAATAAACGTGGTGCTGCAGTCGGAGAACGGATTGCTAGGCATGGGCCCCTTTCCTTTTGAAGGCGAGGAGGATCCCGATCTCATCAACGCAGGCAAGCAGACCATAACCACGGTTCCAGGATCCGTGTTTTTCGATTCTGCGATGAGCTTTGGAATGATTCGTGCAAAGAAAGTCGATTTGACCATCTTAGGAGCCATGGACGTTAGTGAACAGGGCGACATTGCCAACTGGAAAATACCTGGCAAAATGGTTAAAGGCATGGGTGGTGCGATGGATTTGGTTGCCTCCGCAAAAAACATCATTGTAGCCATGCAACATGTCAATAAAGCTGGTGAGTCGAAACTACTACCCGCATGTACTTTGCCTCTTACTGGAGTTCGTTGCGTTAAACGAATCGTCACTGAATTAGCTGTAGTAGATGTAACCGAGGCGGGTTTCAAATTGTTGGAACGCGCACCTGGTATCAGTGTAGATCAAATCAAAAACGCCACCGCGGGCCGATTGATCATCGAGGGCGAAATACCCGAGATGGTTTTGTAATTCGCTTAGAAAGGGTAGAGTATCGGCACCATCGTTAGAATGATGGTCATGAGAATGATGGTGATGAGTATGCCGGTTTTGAAAAAGTCCATGAACTTGTAATTACCTGGACCATATACCAATATACAACTTGGTTCAAAAGGTGTGATGAGTGAAACGGATGCGCTCAGCATCACGGTCACTGCGAAGGTGAGCGGATTCACGCCAAGCGTTTCTGCTGCATTCAATGCAACAGGTATTACCACCATTGCAGCAGCTGCGTTCGAGAGAGGTTGTGTAAGGAAAACAGTCAGTAAGGCGAAAGCTATCAAAACAGGATAAGGTCCCCAGTCGCCAAAAAACGAAATCACATTGCCGGCTAGGAAGGCAGCTGTTCCAGTTTTCTCCATGGCGATGCCGAAACTCGACATGCCGCCGATTAACACCAGTAGGCTCCATTCGATTTTTCCATAGGCTTCTTCAGCTTTGATCACTTTGAAGAGCACACAAAGGAAAGCAGCAAGCATGAATGCGGTGGAGAGCGGAATGATTTCAACTGTTCCCAGTACCAAGGCGCCAATGAAGAATCCTCCCGACAACATCGCGTTGCGTTTGTCGAACCTCCTTACGCCATTCATTTCATTGATGATGGTGAAGTCGCCACGTTTCTGACGGAATTCGATAGTTGATGCGGGGCCTTGTAACAAAAGCCTGTCGCCGATTCTTAGGCGGACATCTTGAATCTGCTCTGACAATGTTTGACCATCACGGTTCACCGCCATCACCAATAGTCCGAATCGGCGCTTGAATTCCGCCTCTTTTACGGTTTGTCCAATGAAGTCGTTTGAAGGCGTGACGATGATTTCTACAATGCGGATATCGTCGGTAATCAGGTCTGCAGTAGCGTCTCCGTCACTGGTGATTTCAAAGCCATGTGTGTTTCTTAAACGCAACAGCTCTTCGAAATTCCCCTCAACCAGAAGCTTGTCACCACTTTCAATTGTCGAGTATCCATTGGCGATACTATTAGCTCCGTCGCGGATGATGTTCAGAATTTTGAATCCGTTTTTACTAAGAATGGTATCGCGAACCTTTGCATTTACCAATGTGGAGGTTGGTCCAATCGTGATTTCCGTGAAGTAGTGTTTTTGCTCAAGTTCACTCAGTAAGTCGGGGTTACGCTTACCGGGAAGCATACGGATTCCAATCAGTGACATGAATGCAATACCTGCAACCATAAGCGCAATGCCGATGATGGCAAAATCGAACATGCCAAGTACAGGGTAATCATGCTTTCGCAGATAGGCATTTACTGCGATGTTGGTTGATGTGCCTATCACCGTGCAGGTGCCTCCCAAGATGGAAGCGAAGGCAAGGGGCATGAGCAGTTTCGATGGGCTGATACGCAGCTTACGTGCAATGGCCATTACGGGCGATACGTACATCGCTGTAACAGTGGTATTGTTCATGAACGCGGAGGTGATTCCTGCCGTGGTCATCATGTAGGTAGGTAGCCACTTGAGTCGCTTGCGCGGGATACGTATGAAGCGTTCGCCGATCATTTCCAAAATGCCTGCTTTTTGCATGGCTGCACTAACCACGAAAATGGAGGCTAGCATGATGATGAAATCACTTCCAAAACCTTTGAACGCCTCGGCTGGTGTTAATATGCCCAGGCTGGTTATGATGATGAGAAGTCCAACCGTGATGATGTCTACGGAGAGCTTTTCACTCGCGAATAAAATGATGGCAGCAATCAGAAGCCCCAGCACTATGGCGATTTCCACGCGGTTATCGGTTTTGAGTTGGTAAAAATATCAAAGAGGGAATACAAATCCTCAAACCGGAATGAAAATGCGGAAAAGGGTCATGTCCTCACTAGTTTCCAAGCTTATGCTGCCACCATGCGCTTTGACGATATCGTTGCTGATCGACAAGCCTAGTCCAACACCTTCACCAGCAGGTTTGGTTGTAAAGAAAGGTTCAAAAACCTTTTCAACAGCTGAGTTGGGTATCCCGGTTCCGTTATCGGATACCTCCACTGTGATTCCATTGCTGGCAGGCTTGGTAGCGATTTTCACTGTGGGGATGTATTCGGGCCCAGAGTTCCGCCAACGCTTGTTCACCTCGTAAAAGGCGTTATTGAGTATGTTGATGATGACCTTCGAGATGTCTCTTTTGATGATGTGTGCTGTGGTCAGATTGTGAGCCAATTCCTTGTCGGTTCGCACGGGGCAGCCTGGGGAACTGTTGGCAAACGAGTAACTCACCATACTCAGCGATTGCTCACAAAGTTCGTTGATGTTGGTTTCAATACTTTTGCCTTTGCCAGTGTTGCTGTGCATGATCATGGAGCGGATGATCGACTCGGCGCGTTGGCCATGGAAAAGTATTTTTTCCAGGTTCTTACGCATTTCAGGGATTCCGACCTTTGGATCCGTTTTTCCTTCATCCGTTAAATCATCGGTAAGCTCCAAGCATAGCTCGGCGAAATTGTTTACGAAGTTGAGAGGGTTATGCAACTCGTGAGCAACACCTGCTGTTAAGCTACCCAAAGAAGCCAACTTCTCTTGCATGATCAGCTGTTGCTGTGATTGCTTGATACGTTTTATGGCTTCCTCCAATTCGGCATTTTTGCGCGTGAGTTCGGTGGTGCGTTCTTCTACTAGGTTTTCCAATTCCTTTTCCCGGTTCTTCAGCTGCTCCACCATGAAGCGGTTCAGCTTGCGCAAGCGTCTACTTAAGAAGCCGATAAGTTCAACGGTCATGCCGGGGAACATGTTTATTACTTCAAACAAATCGTTTCTCAGAATGCTGCCGGTGGTAGTGGGGGTGATGGCGGTTACCGACATGGAACGCGGTTCGCGGTCGAGAATCGACATCTCACCGAAAAATTCTCCTTTACTTAACTTGGCCAACAAGTGTTCGCGGTCGTGTATTTTCACTTCACCTGAAATGATGAAGTACATGGTTACACCTTCGTCGTCTTTGTTGATGATGGTTTGACCGGGCTCGTAATGGTCGATTTCCATACGCGATGCAAGCGCACTGACCATCTCAGGCGTCACCCTTCTGAAAAGGGTAGAGGCTTCGAGGGTTTTAATGAGCAGTTCGTGTATCGTTGGTTGATCCGACATAAGGATTCCAGCTTAATGTAAATGTCTGCGAAAGATAGGAATAAAAGGAGACTAAAACCAAAAAACCGAATCGATTCAGTTTTTACGAAGCAATTGCATGATTTTACCTGCGAATATGAAACTATCCAACTCGGGATTTTCAGATTGTAATATCTCGTCCGAATTTCCAGTCCACCACTTTTTGCCTTTATGGATGAACAGGATGTTTTCCCCCATGGTCATAACCGAATTCATATCGTGGGTATTGATTACGGTAGTGGTTTGGTATTCTTCGGTCAATTCCATGATGAGTTCATCGATTACGATCGACGTTTTCGGATCCAATCCGGAGTTGGGCTCGTCGCAATAGAGGTATTTGGGATTCATGGCAATGGCCCTGGCAATAGCCACACGCTTCTTCATACCTCCACTGATTTCGGAAGGGTAGAGATGGTTGGATGATGGCAGGTTCACACGCTGCAAACAGAAGTTTGCGCGGTCGATACGCTCTGATTCCGATAAACCCGAAAGCATGGTGAGTGGGAACATCACGTTTTGCAAAACCGTCATGCTGTCGAACAATGCACCGCCTTGGAACAGCATCCCGATTTCGCGGCGTATGGGTTTGCGTCCATCGAAATCCAATTCCGAAAAGTTGCGTCCATCGTATTCTATGGAACCGCTATCAACTTCAAACAGACCCACCAGGCATTTCATCAAGACGGTTATGCCCGAGCCTGATCCTCCGATGATGAGGTTCACTTTGCCTTTTTCGAAACGGTGCGAGACATCTTCTAGCACGTTCCTGCCCTCAAAGCCTTTCGATATCCCTTTTACTTCGATCATGCCAATATCAGTTGGGTAAGGATGTAATCGAAAATGAGGATAAGCACACTGCTATGGACCACAGCCCGAGTGCTTGCTTTACCCACCTCTAACGCGCCACCGTCTGTGTAGAAACCTTGGTAGGTAGAGATGGATGTAACCAGGTAAGCGAAAACCACGGTTTTGATCATCGCAAAAGTTACGTTGAACGGCAGGAATTGGTATTGAATACCCCGGATATATTCTGCAGACGGAATCACACCTGAAAGCTCTCCCGCTACCCATCCACCAAAAATCCCTACAAACATGCTGATAAGAACGAGGAAAGGTGTGATGAAGATGGCGGCAATCATTTTTGGCAACACCAGGTAACCAGTGGAGTTGATTCCCATGATCTCCAATGCATCAATTTGCTCGGTAACACGCATGGTACCTATCTCGGAAGCGATACTCGACCCAACTTTTCCTGCGATTCCAAGCATGATGATGGTGGGGGAAAACTCAATGATCATGGAGTCTCGGACAACCACACCCACTACATATAATGGAATGAGC
>JBKDSL010000177.1:0-2673 GCA_046340555.1 Bacteroidota bacterium | reverse complement strand
TCCCTATGTGGCTGAACTATTGGTGAAGAAATGCCCCACATCTGCATGCCATAACACCATCAGCAAACATGCAGCCAGTGGCTTGGATCTCTCCACTTGTGAAGCAATGTTTCATGGTAATAGAAACGGTGCTGTTTGTGTGCCATATCGCAGCGACCAGAGCACGTTGTTCTTTTACATCAACACCGACACCTTGCAGGGTCCTGTTTCGCAACCTACTATGCCGTTTAACGCGCCGCCGCTAACTGCCCAGGAGATACAAACCATCAAGAGTTGGATTGATGCAGGTGCTCCCGATTGCCAAGGTCGCGTGAAGTTTGCCGACAATCCGAACCGCCCCAAGTTTTATGTCGCTAACCAAGGCTGTGATTTGATCTCCATTCATGATGCTGAAACCAAAGTGGCCATGCGTTGTGTCAATGTTGGCAATTCAGCAGGCATTGAATCGCCTCACATGATCCGTAAATCGCCTGATGGGCAATATTGGTATGTTTCGTTCATCAATGGCAATGTTTTGCAGAAATACCGTACGGTTGATGACACGTTTGTAGGGGAAGCGGTGATTTCACAGGGATCGTGGAACACCTTTGCGCTTTCTCCCGATGGTACCAAGGCTTGGGTGGTGGATTTCTCGGTGATTGGTCGCGTAGCATATGTGGATTTGGTAAACATGCAGCTGTTGGCTACCTATCAAGATCCAGGATTGTTCTCCAATCCGCATGGCAGTGCGGTTTCTCCTGATGGAAGTTTCCTATACGTGACCGGACAAGTAGGCAATAAGATTTACAAGTTTGATTTGTCGACCCCGTTGATTCCCGATTACACCGAGATTAATATAAATACTTCGGGCGGTGCTACGGCTGATCCACATGAGTTGGCATTCAGTCCTGATGGCAGCAAGTATTTTGTGACTTGCCAAGGGCGCAACGAGGTTCGTGTTTTCAATGCCGCAAACGATGCTTTTCTGACTGCCATTCCTACGGCGGCGTTTCCGTTGGAGGTGACAGTGTCGCCTGCGAACAATCTGTTGTTTGTTTCCTGTGAGGTAGACAACGCCGTAACGGTGATTGACATGAATGCCCTCACGCATGTGAAGGATATCACGGTGGGTTTCCAGCCGCATGGTTTGGCGGTGGATGAGGCCGAGGGCGTGGTGTACGTAGCGAATCGCAACACTTCCACTTCAGGCGGACCAATACCGCATCATACATCATCTTGTGGTGGTCGCAACGGATATTTGACGATGATTGACTTGAATACCTTGAATCTTGTTTCTGGTTTCAAGATGGAGTTATCGGTAGATCCGTATTCGGTTTTTGTGAGGTAGGGATCCGATCGCTGGCTTCGACTGGTCTCAGCCACCGTTTGTATTCTTATATAATTTGAAAATAGTTAGATATAGGAACAACTAGTAGCTATTACTGTATAGCCTTCTAATATTTTCTTCATTGAAAAATGTTTTTAAAGGCACGGAAATCCGCAATTCTGGCTTCGATGCATTCGCTACGCTCACTTACTCAGCCAGCCCAATTCCCGGCTACTGCTACTAGAGCTATTCCCCAATGACAAATGACTAAACGATCCGCCTCCCGCTCCCGCTCCCGCCTCCCGCTCCCGCTCCCGCCTTCTGCCACTTACCAAATGACTAATGGCCAATCAACCCACCTTCTCACTCTTGCGCCGCATGTATTTACTTCCTAATTTTGTTATCAAACCAACCTAAAAATCATTAAACATGAAAACCAAACTTTTACTTGCAACTGCAGTAGCGTGCTTTTATTTCGCGACTGCTTCCTTAGCACAAACGGTGCCCTCCTACGTACCCACCAACGGCCTGGTAGGCTGGTGGCCTTTTAATGGCAATGCCAACGACGAGAGTGGAAATGGGAATAATGGTACGGTAAACGGAGCTACGCTTACATCCGATCGTAATGGGAATGCCAATGAGGCGTATAGTTTTGATGGAGTGGATGATATAATCTCAACTAGTGCCAATTCTATTCCAACTACGGGAACTTTATCTTTATCTGTTTGGTTAAAACCTGAAGTTAATTTCGGAATCGCTGAATTTATTTCTTTAGGCAGCCCATCTAGTACAACATGGGGAGCATTAGCAGGTTCAGATTGGAATGGTTCTCCTTATCTAAAGTTGAATTATGGACGAGGATGCAGTGGAACTGGTGGAACAAATCCAATGCTTTCACCCGTTTTAAATGATTGGCAAAACATCACTTATGTAAGTTCGGGACTTGGGGGAAATACTTTAATTTATGTTAATGGTGTTTTTATGGCTTCTGCCACAAATGGGACATCAAATGTTTGTTCTATTACAAATTTGTATTTTGGATCAGATATTTTCGGACCGAACTTTCTAGATTGCAAGCTCGATGACATCGGCATATGGAACCGCGCTCTAACCCAGCAGGAAATTACTGCGCTTTATACTTCTCAAGCCCCTTGCACCAAACCCGAACCCGTTTCCCTCGGCACCAGTGCATCTACAAGGCTATGTCCAAGTGAGTCGGTAACCATTGAGATTGTTACGCCTGCTGATTCGGCCAATTATACTTACCAATGGACTCGCAACGGCACTAACATGGTAGGAGCCACTACGCGTTCCATCACTGTGAACGATGCCGCCAAATACAAGGTGTTTGTGTCGAGTGGTCCTGG
>JBKDSL010000176.1:0-8018 GCA_046340555.1 Bacteroidota bacterium | reverse complement strand
AGAGTTGACGCTGCAACAGGCATCAAATCTGCTCAAAAGCCAGGACCCGGAAGTTCGGAAGCAAGTGTTCGAGAAAATTGCAGCCCGCAGATTACAGGACAAAGAATCGCTTGACAAGCTCTTCGATGAGTTGATTGAATTACGTCATCAAATTGCATGCAACGCCGGCTTCGATAATTACCGCGACTATATGTTTGCGGCCATGGGCAGATTCGACTACAGCGTAGCCTACTGAGAACGCTTTCATGATGCCATCGCGCAAGAGGTAGTTCCTTTATTGAATGAATTACATCTTAAGCGCAAGCAAGCGTTGAATACCGATTGTTTGCATCCTTGGGACACTTCTGTTTCCACATCTGGCAGGTCGGCACCGATTCCCTTCCGGGGTGGTGATGACATGATGGAGAAAACCATTTCATGTTTCAAGAAGATTCATCCGGTTGCCTCAAAAAGCATGGAACTGCTGCGCGATTTAAAACAAGTGGATCTTGATTCAAGGAAAGGCAAAGCACCTGGCGGTTACAACTATCCCCTATACGAGACCGGCGTTCCGTTCATCTTCATGAACTCCGCAGACTCCGTACTAGACCTCACCACCATCGTACATGAGGGCGGGCACGCCATACACTCTGTGCTAACACGAGACCTCGACTACGTACCGTTCCGCAACATCCCTTCCGAAATAGCCGAGTTAGCCTCTATGTCGATGGAGTTGGTTTCGATGGAACATTGGGACAGTTTTTTCAGCGACACGGAAGACCTTACAGAAGCTCGCAAAGAACAGTTGGAACAAATCATCGTTTCACTTCCGTGGATTGCCGCTATCGATCAATTTCAACATTGGATTTACACCCATCCGGGTCATAATGCAACCGAACGTCGTGAAGAATGGCATCGTATCAACAAACTCTTTTCATCATCTGTAGTTGACTACACCGGTTTTGAGGAAGTGTTCGACAACCAGTGGCAGAAGCAGATACATTTATTCCAATATCCGTTTTATTATATCGAATATGGCATTGCCCAATTGGGTGCCTTGGCTGTTTGGCGAAACTATGTATCATCACCGGAAAAATCAGTAGCCCAATACCTCAGTGCCTTGAAGTTGGGGTATTCCACCGATATGGCAACGGTTTATGAAACAGCCGGAATCAAGTTTGATTTTTCCCAATCCTACGTTCGCGAATTAGCTACCTTTTTGATGTCGAGGCTCGACAAATTAGACTGAACTGCAACATTTTCAGTAGATTTCAAGTTAAAGTGCGAGGAAAAACCGGGATTCAATATGCCCGGCACACTCCGAATGCATATGTTTGAAATTCAATTGTTTAATTAAATTTAGCAGTCACAATCCATCGCGACTTGAGCGGTAAAATCAACATAAACGGCGCCTTGGAACAGGCCAAAGGTGATGGACTTGCCTACAATCGGGGCATTTTGTCTGTTGCCGGGACAGGATATCTATGGTTGTGTGGCTACATCTTTTTGACACAACCTACCATCAATCCTGTGCTGTTGTCGGCAGCAGCATCCATTGGTATAATAGCCTTGTTGATGATGGCTCTTTCTCATGCCAGTAAATTCTTCCAAGATTATCTCGATCATATCACTTCAGTCTTCTTCATTTTGAACACCTTATTCGCGGTATTTTTCATGTGGGATTTTACCGACAAGGATCCTGCATTGCTGTTCATCGTTGTTTTCACAGTGGTTTCCACATTCCAATTAACAGCCTTGCGTTACATCGTTGCACATAACGTATTGCTATTCCTTTCACTGATCGTGATCCATCAGACGGGCAAAGCGAATGGGATTTCCGTTCCTCCCTCCTTGTTTTTCGGATCTCTTATCATTTCATCTTCTGCTGCCGGAATTGTACAGTACTTGCGTATGAGTCGAAAGCGCAAAGACGACGAACAGCGATTGATAGCCGCTGGCTTGATTGGTACAACAGACGACTCCTGGATGTTGGTCTCGATGCCTGGAAGCGTGATCAAATATGCAGGTAGACGGGCCATGAAACAGTTCGGCTTAGACAAACAGGGCACAAAACCGGTTAACGGATTGCTAGAGCTATTGGAAGGAGTTACCGAATCCGATTTGATTCAGTTGGCAATTACCAACGGGAAAACCACAAAAACGGTATCATGCCGCAAAAGTACCGGGGAAAAGTTCCGGTCCGTAATCGAGTGTGTGGATTTGGGCACTGAATACCGCTTTGTTTTCTGCAGATTCACTAGCGAAAACATGGCAGAGAGTTTGGAAGGTAAAACGCTTCAGACAGCGATGCGCTACCGCTATTATTTGAACCTGACTGATGAAGGAATCATACTATGCGACCAAGATGGAAAGATAGGATTGATCAACCGAAAAGCTCAAGACATTCTTGGTTTGGAGCCCAACGAAAACCACACTTCAAGACATTTGAGGGAAGTTGTTCCATCCAACATATGGATGAAAGCATCCGAATACATCAACAGCGGATTAAACTTTGAAAAAAATTATGCGATTGAAGATCCGCTCTTCGGCGCCATCAACATGCGATTGGAACATATCCAGGATTTGTTTGATGCATCCGGACAAACGTTCAGTCGCTTGACCAAACAAAAGCAACAGCAGCAAAGCAATGTTACCATCGTAACTGAAAATCCGGAAGGCCACTCGGTTTCGGTAGTATCCATTGACTTGCAAGGAACGATCTTGCGCGCCAACGAAGGGTTTTGCAAAACAACCGGATATTCCACTGATGAATTGGCCTCATTGGGATTGGGTCGGATCATACATCCATCGGATGTAGAGGCTTTTGAAAAGGCTCTGCTCGCTCCCGATTCGATGGATGAAGAGCCCGAGTTCCGCATCATCAGCAAAAGCGGAAAGACCCGCCACCTGAGAATGGAATTCAGGGCATTGGCGGATGAGAGCACCAAGGGAGTCACCATTACCGTTGTTGATGTAACTGGATATATCAATTCAAACGACGCATTGGCACAAGCCGTATCGAATGTGAATGCGGTAGTAGAGAACTCAGATGACACGATTTTCTCCATCGACTTCAATTATCGTTTCACTGTGATGAATTCAGCATGCGAGCAGGAATATTTGCGCCGCACCGGACATCTACCAGTAACCGGCGACGATTTAAGGTGGTATTTGAACGAACAACAATCGGAGACTTGGACACGCATGGTCAAGCAAGCCCTTGCGGGGATGAAAGTCCGCTTTGAAGAAGTATTCACTTACATCGACAACGCTATCCACCATTTCGAAATCTCCTTGAATCCGATACAAACACAAGGCGCTTCGGTGTTGGGCGTATCTGTTCACATGCGCAACATCACAGAGCGTGTGATGAATGAGCAACGTTTGGTAGAGGCAAAAGATGACGCCGAACGCGCTACCAAGCAACAGTCGGAGTTCCTTTCTACCATGAGCCATGAAATCCGTACGCCGCTGAATGGATTGTTGGGTATGACGGAACTGCTGCTCACGACCAACCTTTCAGGTAAGCAGAAGGAGTTTGCCGACTCGATCCGACTTAGCGGCGAAGCGCTTTTATCCGTAATCAGTGATATCCTCGATCACTCACGTATCGAATCAGGCAAGTTGGAATTCGAAGAGAAGCCATTCGAGTTGCGCTCATGCATTCTCGACACCTTCAACATCGTATCCCTGAAAGCCAAGGAACAGGGCGACAAGCTATCATATAAAGTAGATGAGTTCCTGCCCTCCTATTTCAATGGAGACAAGGCACGTATCCGTCAAATCCTGGTAAACCTCGTTGGAAATGCCGTTAAGTTCACCAAAGATGGACAGATTGCGGTTCATGTGACCGGACATAAAACCGAGCAAGATGATTGGGAATTGCAATTTGATGTAACCGATACGGGTATCGGCATGAATGCGGACCAGACTCAAAAAATATTCGAATCATTCACTCAGGCGGATGCATCAACTTACGGAAAATATGGAGGTAGCGGCTTAGGTCTTTCCATCAGTTCCAGGTTGGCAGCACGCATGAAAGGAAAGATCTGGGTGGAAAGTGAACCGGGCAAAGGATCGGTTTTTTCATTCACCATCCGACTCAAACCCGTTTTGGAACACCAGCGTGATTTCCAAGAGGAGGAGGTTATCAACCAAAAGCTGCAAACCGTAACACAGAAAGAGAATAAGGCTGCCGGCATGTTGGATAGTCTTTCTTCCGACTATCCAATGCGCATCATGGTAGCTGAAGACAATACTGTAAACCAGACATTGGCGCGCATCATTTTCCAGCGGCTGGGTTATGAGCCAGACATGGCCGAGAACGGACAAGCAGCGGTGGAGTTGGCAGCACTGCGCAACTATGATATCATTTTCATGGATGTGCAAATGCCCATCATGGATGGTATTGAAGCCACTAAAACGATTACCTCATCCCTGCCCACAGGCAAACAACCGCCTGTAATTGTTGCCATGACGGCATATGCGATGGATGGCGACCGCGACAAATGCAAAGAAGCAGGTATGATTGATTACCTATCAAAGCCCGTAACCATCGATGATATCCGCCGACTATTGATCAAGTACGGAGAGCTATTCAATCGCCAACGTTCATCAACAGCTCCCAAAACAGAAGCCACAACATCGAACACGGGAGGCATTTTATTTGATGACACGGAATTGATTGACATGGCAGCCATTGATCGATTGAAACAATTGAGCGATCCTCAAAACCAATTCATGGCCAAACTAGTCATGTTGTTCATGGAGCAAGCTGATGGCTCAATCGAAGAAATCAAAAAGCATTTTGCCGATGGCAATGCCGTACTTACCTCAAAAGCTGCACACAAACTGAAAGGTTCTGCCATGAATGTTGGTGCCGCAAGACTATCGAAACTGTGTGCATCCATCGAACGCAGCGCCATCAATAACGAACTCGGAGTGGCTGCCCAATGGGTTGAGTCGCTAGA
Organism: Bacteroidota bacterium; assembly: GCA_046340555.1. Lineage (GTDB taxonomy): Bacteria > Bacteroidota > Bacteroidia > AKYH767-A > OLB10 > JALRAP01. The sequence continues at coordinate 3,069 of JBKDSL010000176.1, read as the reverse complement.
AAATTGCAACGAAGCATCCAAATCCGCACTCGCTGCGGTGGCAGGCATCAAATGATATTGACCTCGGGCTCTATCTCGACCCCGAATTTTCCGCGAACACTTGCACGTATTTCCTCCGACAAGCGCACCACATCATCACCTGTTGCACCTCCGTAGTTTACCAACACCAACGCCTGGTCTTTATGCGACCCGGTACGACCTACCACTTTACCTTTCCAACCACATTGCTCGATGAGCCAACCGGCGGCTAATTTGAATGAGCTTGCACCGAAAGGATAGGAAACCATGTTCGAGAATTCCTGTTTCAGTGCATCATGAGTGGTTGCCGACACTTCAGGGTTTTTGAAAAAGCTACCGGCATTACCAATGATTGCCGGGTCGGGCAATTTGCTTCTGCGGATATTGCAAACCGCATCACTCACGTTTCTGATGTTGGGATTGGATATACCCATCCTCTGCAGCTCCTGCGTGATGGCTCCATATGTAACGTTCAAACGATGCTTTCGAGAAAGTTTTAGCGTAACTGATGTAATCACGGCCTTGCCCTTCATCGATCGCTTGAACACACTGTCGCGGTAACCGAAAGCACATTGATCGGCAACGAACTCCAACTTGCTTCCATCCGATATCTGATAACATTCGAGTGCGTGAAACACGTCCTTCAATTCGACTCCATAGGCACCGATGTTTTGAATGGGTGCCGCGCCACATGTTCCAGGAATCAGTGATAGGTTCTCAAGTCCTCCCAAGTCGTGTTGGATGCACCAATCAACCAACGTGTGCCACACTACACCGGCGCCAACCCTAACCAGCACTTCATCGTCACTATCGTCAACGATTGAAACGCCTCCTATTTCGTCCTTCAATACTACGCCAGGAAAATCGCGCGTGAAAAGAATATTGCTTCCTCCACCAAGGATCAGAATCGGATCTGTGAGGCTTTGTAAAGCCTCCAACTGCTGCTGAAGTTGGTATTCGTCGGTAAAAACTGCAAAACGTGCTGCATGCACATCCATACCGAAGGTATTCATCGGTTTCAAGGAAATCGAGGATTTGAATTCAGCAGCCATCCTTAACAAAGGTAACGATGCAATCGCAACAGCCACATAAGGTCTGCTGCGAATATCAACAACGAAAAGTTAATGGTTAAATCAGGCTGGTGATGAGTGCTGGTACCCATCCTAAAACCACAGCGAGCACCAAAACCAATCCCAGAACCAAAGATTGACCTGGTTTAAACTCCAATTGCATTGCTTCACGACCTGCGGGTTGAAACATAGCCACAACGACTTTCAGGTAATAGAACACGCTGATGGCAGAGCTTATCACAGCCACCACAGCCAACCATCCATATCCTGCTTTCAAAGTGCCGGCGAATATGGCATACTTACCGAAGAATCCTGCCAGGGGCGGGATACCGGCAATGGAGAACATAAGGACGGTGATCACCAAGGCAGGGAAACGGTTTACCTTGGAAAATCCGTGTAGGGAAGAGATTTCCTCATTACCCGCGTTGGTCATGTTTGTTACCAAGGTGAAAACACCGATGGAGGCGATTGAATAGGCCGCAGCATATAAAACCAACGCGGTATCGGAATATTCATTCAATGACACTACCGCCATCAACATATAACCGGCATTGGCTACTCCAGACCATGCGAGTAATCGCTTTAATGAAGTTTGACGCAGTGCCATGATGCTTCCAACCACCATGCTCAGTGCTGCCATGATGGCCAAAATAGGAGACCACCATGTGGAGACCTCGGAGAAACAAGTGGAGAACAATCGGAGGAATGCGGCGAAAGCGGCTGTTTTCACCACGGTGGACATGAACGCAGTGAACGGCGTTGGAGAACCTTCATAAACATCGGGTGCCCAGAAGTGGAATGGAGCGGCAGCTACTTTGAATGCGAGGCCTACAGAAATCATCAACACACCGCCATAAAATATGGTAGACATTCCTGTGTTGTTTCCGGCAACAAATGCTGCGATTTCACGCAAATTAAAAGAGCCACTGGCGCCATACACCAATGCTATTCCGAAGAGTAGGAACCCGGAGGCGAAGGCTCCCATCAGGAAGTATTTGAATCCTGCTTCGTTGGAACGAGGCTCCGATTTATTGGATGCCGCCAACACATACATGGCAATTGAGAGGATTTCAACTCCCAAGAACAGCATGATCAGATCAGAAAATCCGGCCATCACCATGGCACCACCCAAAGCAAAAGCAATGATGGCTGTGAAATCCGCTTGATGCGGATTGCCATTTAAGAAGCCTTCGTTCATCATGAACCATAGCAAGGTGGTCAACACCATGACTCCCGTAAAAACAACGGCATAGTTGTCCATGTACAACATATCGTTGAAGTAACGTACGCCTTGCGACCACTCCATCCCCGTAAGGACAAGGGCCACCAACATCACCAGCAACGAAATCGGATACAGGAACTTCCGGAAATTTAGAATCTCCGAAAGCATGGCCAGTACGCCAACCGCCGTTATGGCTATAAGGATGTTCATGGTTCGTTTCCGGTTATTTAAAACGGTTTGTTAAGGATGGTTTGCAAGGATGGTCCAGCAATGTCCATCAAATATTTTGGATAGATACCGCCCAGGATCACCAAGGTTCCGATGATCAGCAGCAAAGTTTTCTCTGAAGTTGAAAGCGGTGTGAATGTTGCAGACAAGGCGGATACCTCACCCAAGGTGGTTTTGCGATAAGCATTGAGCATGTATACAGCGCCCAATATCACCGACAATCCGGCTATGGCTGCTGTCCACGCACCATAATTGTAAATACCGGACAGCATCAGGAACTCACCTACAAACCCGTTGGTGAGTGGCAACGCCACATTACCCAACATGATCACCATAAACCCGATGGCGAATGGCCTGGATAAATGTGCCAAACCACCCATTTCATCCATTCCGCGGTCAGCGAAACGGCGTTGTAATATTTCAGCAACAAAGAAGAGCCCAATAGCATTCACCCCGTGGCTTATCATTTGGTAAGTTGCTCCCTCAACTGCGGTGGCTTCCGCCGTAAGAACAGCCGCAGCAATCAATCCC
>JBKDSL010000175.1:0-2739 GCA_046340555.1 Bacteroidota bacterium | reverse complement strand
CTCCAACACTATGTATTTGCCTGACTCATCCATCATGAACTGTTGTTTCGGATGCCAACTCCTTTTTTGAATAAACGGGTTTTTGAAACCGGTAATCGACTTTGAATCGGAAGGATGGAATGCCAAGCGAACCTTGTATGTTTTACCATTGCTGGAGGTGATTCCGAACCGACCAGAAAGAAAAGCCTCAATCTCATCCTTGGGCATTTGCTTTCTGAATTTTATCTCTGATAACTTGGTTGCAATGATGCTTTCCAAATCAAAAAAATATAAAGTAGGGCTGAAATCCTTTGTACAAGTCACAAATATGGATCCTCGATGTGAAACCAACGCATGAGGCTTCCATAGCCTTTTGTTTGGCATAGGATTTTCCGCCTGCATTTGCGGCAAAAACTCCAAAACCACCATCCTTTTTTCCCCAATCGCCTTCAAAACGGATTTCAAAATCCGTCTGTCGCGATCGCCATATCGGGCCTGACCCCACCCGGTTACAATCAAATGATTGATGAGATTTATAGAGCCGAGGTCATGATTGATGGCTGAATCAATCAGGTCATCGTAAAGCTGTTGCAGGTAATCCAAGCCGATTGACCTTATATGCACACCTGAAAGTTGGGTCATGATTTGGAATCCCTTGATGGCATCGCCAAGCCTGATATTAGTAATGTTATCCCGAGCCGGAACAACTTTCCATTTCATATCGCGAGAGCCCTTACCAAGAGGCACAACTTCAAAACCGTTTTCACGGCCTGTGTTGGTCAGTTCGTCGATGTAACGATAGATGGTTCGGAGGCCTGCAGGAATATTATGGCTCTTACACCAATGGTGGAGCTCTTCCGCCGATTGAGGTGTCATCTTAAGCCTGTTAAAAATCCTGAAAAGCCTTTCGCTTTTCTTTTGCATTTAGGAGATTGGTTGAAAAAACCAATGTAAAGCTATCAAAATAGCGCTTTATCGCAATATTAGGTACAAAAAAAACGGGGGCGAATGCCCCCGTTTTGTAAAGTTACACTATGAAATCATTTCACGTCTGGCTTAACAACCTTGGCTGGAGTGTCTATTTTAACCTTAACTTTTGGCTTTCCCTCTACCTTGGGCTCTACAGCCTTGGCCTCCTCAATTGGAGCAGGTGCTAACGTGATTGGACCGGGAGATGGTGCATCAACGAGTTTCATCTCTTTCAAAAGATGACCTGCCCCACCGAATTTATCGATAATGAAAAGTGTGTAACGGATATCGACGCCAATTGTACGTTGGTAGTTGGGTTCGAAGGCGAAATCGCTGGAGATAGCCTCCCAGTTGCCATCGAATGCAGTTCCGATGAGTTCACCGTTTCCATTGATAATAGGACTTCCGCTATTTCCACCCGTGATATCATTGTTAGTGATGAAGCAAATACGTAATTCGCCATCCTTGTCGGCATAGGAACCGAAATCGCGACTTCTCATCATATCGATTAACCGTTTTGGAGCATCGAATTCGTAGTCGCCAGGAACATACTTCTCTACAACACCTTTGGAGGTGGTGTATTCCTTGAATGAAACGGCATCTTTGCCATTGTAAGGAAGCACTTGACCGTAGGTAAGTCGCATGGTTCCATTGGCATCCGGTGCCATCAATTTACCTGCATTCATTTCTAACCATGCAGCTTGGAATTGACGATTAGCTTTACCTAAGGTTGCATTAACCTTGGAAATCTCAGGCATCATGGTTTTGTTCAACATGTCGGAATAAGCGGAAACGAAAACATAGATTGGGTCCTTTTGAATGGCTTTAAGAGATGGCGCTTTCAAGAAAGCCTCGTATTTGGATCGGGAAACTAAAACAGAGCGCTTCCACATGTCTTGTGCCATCATGTCATAATTACGCTTGTATTTGTTCGCCATGTCCAAAATCTCTTTTGGTAGAACTGCATTATCCAAATCCTCCACTACGCGACGCATAACGGTTGCCAATACCTTTACCTCAAGAGGTTCGTGATAATCCTTGAAGGTGCCATCCAAATCTGAAGAGAGCTCCTTAGAGACTTTTGCAACTTCATCTTTTTTGGTTTTGTCTTTCATGGCATCGGCAAGACGAGCCATACCCATTGCCAACACTATCGGCTGCGAGTTACTCAAGCCATCCTGCATATAAACACTGAACAAACCGTATTTACGAACAGTACCATAAGCTTGTTCGTAGTTTGACATTACATTCTCATACTCTTTACGGTTGCCATCCTTGACCCATTTAGTGAATGCGTTTTCATCGGCTTTGCGACGCTCGTAAATGCCCAAGCTTTTGAGTGCTGTTGCTTCACCCATGAATTTCTTCCAATAGTTACTAAGTCCGGCATGCTTATCGGCATACATCAACTTGATTTTGGGGTCAGATTGCATAAAATCCTCATAAACATCCAAAACTTCACGACGAACGCGAACGCGCATCGGGCGCTCTATTTCAGAGAAGTAACGGATACCTTCGCTATAAGTGTATCGTTGGGTCCTACCAGGGTAACCCAAAATCATAGCATAACTGTTTTCGGTAGCTCCTTGAGTGTTTATTGGGAAGAAATAGGATGGAGTGAATGGCTTGTTGTCCTTGTTGAATACAGCCGGGTTGTTGTTGGCATCGGAATAAATTCGGAACAAGGCAATATCACAAGTGTGTCGAGGCCACATCCAGTTATCAGTATCACCGCCAAACTTCCCAATGTTCTCAGGAGGTGTTCCTACCAAGCGGATATCTGTGAAGACC
>JBKDSL010000174.1:0-2114 GCA_046340555.1 Bacteroidota bacterium | reverse complement strand
GCAGATGGCGCCATACGATTGAACCGTTTTATTGCCAACGCAGGCATTTGCTCAAGGCGTGAAGCGGATGAATTGATTGAGGCCGGAGTCATTGCCATCAATGGTCAAGTGGTGACCGAATTGGGAACAAAGGTATTGCCGGGAGATGAGGTTCGCTTCCACGACCGTGTGCTGCGCACCGAACGGATGGTTTATGTACTGTTGAATAAACCTAAAGACTACATCACCACAACCGATGATCCTGATGATCGCAAAACCGTAATGAACCTGGTACATGACGCATGCAAAGAGCGTATTTTTCCGGTGGGACGATTAGACCGTAATACAACAGGATTGCTGCTATTGACTAACGATGGCGACCTCACCAAGAAGCTCACCCATCCAAGCAGCAACATTGCCAAGGTTTACCAAGTAGAACTTGATAAAAACCTCACTTTGGCGGATATGAAAACAGCCTCAGAAGGCGTAGAGTTGGAAGATGGCGTAGTAGCTTTCGACAACATAGAGTATGCATCACCTGACGACAAAAAAATCGTGGGAGTGGAGTTGCACTCTGGCAAGAACCGGATTGTTCGTCGCATCTTCGAAGAGCTTGGTTATGATGTTAAGAAACTGGATCGAACCATTTTTGCAGGACTCACCAAAAAAGACCTGCCTCGCGGACGATGGAGGTTTTTAACCGAATTGGAGGTGAGTGGCCTGAAGATGTTGAAAGGCGGTAATTCGACAAGCTCTGGGCGAACCAGCAGTAGGCGGCAGCGGTAGGCAGTAGCGGTTGGCGCTTGGGTGCTTCGATAAGCTCTAGAAAATCAAATCCGCTAAAATCAGCTTAATCAACTAAATCCGCGTTCAAATTTTATCGTCACTTAGTGTAGTTAGCTCTCCAACAGTGAGCTTCATTTTTCTACCCATAACTAGCGGTTCGTTGCGTTCAATATGTCCTGAACTGATGCCGAAAGCAACCGGATAATCGTACTCCTTAACGGCATCCAAGATAATCTCCTCGGCTGATTTTCCAAAAGGGATGGCATTATCCTTCATGTCGGTCATGCCACCAATAACAAGAGCCTTTAGTCCATGCAATTTGCCAGACCTTTTAAGGTTCAGCATCATACGGTCGATATGGTAAAGGTATTCGTCAAGGTCCTCCAAAAAGAGGATTTTCCCTTTGGTGAGTAAGTCGGATGGAGTGCCGGCGAGTGTATGAATCAAAGATAAATTACCACCTACCAGCTCGCCCGAAGCCTTTCCCCTACGATTGAAAAAATGGGCGGGATATTGGTAGGAGACCTTATTGCCCGTAAGCAGTTGATGCAAATTTTCCAACACCGCCTTCGGTGTATTAGGAATATTAATTGCCATAGGAGCGTGGATGGTTTCCACCTTCAAGTTTCGGTTAACGTGGTTATGCAAAACCGTTACATCACTGAAACCAATCAGCCATTTTGGATGCCGCATGAACTTGGTGAAATCGAGCTTGTCGATGATTCGAACAAAGCCATATCCTCCTCGTGCAAAAATTACAGCGTCAATGGATGCATCATCCAAAACCATTTGAAAATCGGCCCACCGCTGTTGGTCGGAACCCGAATATTGATCCTCGTCGCCAAACAGATACATGCCCTTAACCACTTCTAATCCCCACGATTGGAGCAATTCGATAGCTGGCTGCATCTCCAATGCAGTCACTTTACGCGCCGGAGCCACAATGGCCACTTTAGAGCCGGGCTTGAGGGGGGATGGGGAGGTCATTGGGGGTTAGTCATTGGTGATTGGCCATTGGTCATTGGGGAGTGGGGATTGGTTATTGGGGATTAGTCATTGGTCATTGGGGAGTGGGGGCTGGTCACCCGCCTGCGGCGAGGCAAGCTGGTCACTGGTCACTGGTCACTGGTCATTGGTCATTGGGGAGCTTGTTAACCTTCGACTCTTCGATAAACTCAGGGCAAGTAAACTCAGGGCGGAGCTGGTCACTCTTAATCATTTCCCACCAAATCAGTACTTTTGCGCACAAATATACACCATCCTCCCTCTCCCGTGAAGCCTGTTCTGGTAACTGCCGCCCTGCCCTATGCCAATGGCCCTGTTCATATCGGTCATTTGGCCGGATGTTA
>JBKDSL010000173.1:0-9254 GCA_046340555.1 Bacteroidota bacterium | reverse complement strand
GTTTATCCAAATCCTGTTGCAGCCTTCAATGTCACTCCGGCTATCACAACAATATTCAATCCAACTATTACCCTTGATAACTTGTCACAGGGTGCGGTATTGTATGATTGGACTTTCGGTGACGGGGGTGTATCCAACTTGTTCGAGCCTGTTTATACTTACGCGGATTCTGGTTCATACCCAATTGTCTTGATTGCAACCAACAACTTCGGTTGCAAGGATACAGCGGTTAAGGTTGTTCGTGTGAATCCTGAGGTTACTGTGTTTGTCCCAACAGGGTTCACACCCAATGGAGATGGAACCAACGACTTCTTCAATATTTCCGGTCTTGGAATAGTAAATGTTGTTCTCGAGATCTACCACAGGTGGGGTGAAAGGATTTACACCTCCAACGACATGGAGCGTGGCTGGGATGGTACCTATCTCAAAGACGGCAATCGGGCACAGGAAGACGTTTACGTATATGATGCTTACATCACAGATGTGTTTGGAAAGCGGTTCCACAAATACGGTCATGTGGCACTGGTCAGATAATTTCTGCTGATGCAAAAAGAAGGGCCGGACTTTTAAAAGTCCGGCCCTCTTGTTTTTGTTTTCTGGATAAATTTTATCTCAAATCAACCACTTCAATACCTGGATATTTTGATTTGTCGAATGCGAAAACGTTATCAGGGGCATCAACATTCAATTTGATTTTTTCGACAGAATAGGTGATGTGGGTGCCGTTTTTTTCAAAAATCTTAGCGCTTGTGATGATCTTATCAGTCTTGTTGATGTAAACCTGTATTTTGAAATACGGTTTTTTGGCATCATCGGGAACCAACTCAATGTGGTGAACGGCTACATTGTCGACCTTGGTTTCTCCGATGTATTTGGAAGAAAATCCGTTTTCGTAAATGGTGAAAATGTTGGTAGGGGAGATGCCGTTGGTCTTGTCATCAGCACCGCTGATTTGAACCTCATTGGCCTCTTTCAAGTAAGTCCAAGCTGATTTTCCGTCACAATAAATTTCTTGTCCGGCCAACATCAACTTGTATTTGTTACCTTTCAATACGATGCTGCCCGACCTGGAATCGGATTTCTTAGTTTTTTGATCGAGTGTGGTTACTTTAAAGGATGCGGAAAGCGATTTTGTAGCCTTGAACTTGGCACTCACCTCTTTCAAAATCGCCTGAGCCTTAGGGTCTTTGGTAGCTTGGGCAAAGGTGTTTGCTGATAAAGTCAAGCAAACGGATATGGCTAGGATTACGTTTTTCATGGAACAGGAATGTGTTGTAAAATTAGGTCTATTTACCCGAAGTCAAAAACTGTTCCAAAGACATCGGATCCTTGATTTTTACTTCTCGGGCCTTGCTTCCTTCAAATGGTCCAATTACCCCCGCAGCTTCCAGTTGGTCAATCAACCTGCCGGCACGATTGTATCCCAATTTTAAACGTCTTTGCAATAGAGATGCGGATCCCTGCTGGTATTGTACCACCATCCTTGCCGCTTCCTCAAAGAGAGGGTCACGATCTGCAGCGTCCAAATCTCCTGCACCTCCACCGTCTCCTTCACCTACATATTCGGGCAATAAGAAGGCATCTGGATAACCACGTTGGTTGCCTATGAATTCGGTGATGCTGTCAACTTCTGGCGTATCCACAAATGCGCATTGCAAGCGAATCAAATCAGCTCCGGTTGAAAGTAACATATCACCTCTTCCAATCAGTTGGTCGGCTCCTCCTGAATCCAAAATGGTCCTGGAATCGATTTTGGATGTTACCCTGAATGCCAATCGGGCGGGGAAGTTGGCTTTGATGGTTCCAGTTATGATATTTACGGATGGGCGCTGTGTGGCAATGATCAAGTGAATACCGATGGCGCGTGCCAACTGTGCCAAACGAGCGATTGGTGTTTCAACTTCCTTACCAGCCGTCATAATCAAGTCAGCGAACTCATCAATTACCAGTACAATGAATGGCAGGAATCGGTGTCCATTATTGGGATTCAGCCTACGGCTCACAAATTTTGCATTGTATTCGCGAATGTTTCGCACGGCAGCATCTTTGAGCAACTCATAACGCTGGTCCATTTCGATGCACAGTGAGTTCAAAGTGTTCACCACCTTGCGGGTGTCTGTGATGATGGCTTCTGCTTCTCCGGGAAGCTTAGCCAAGAAATGCCGTTCAATGGTTTTAAAGAGGGTGAGCTCTACCTTTTTTGGATCTACCAGTACAAACTTAACTTGCGAAGGATGTTTCTTGTAAAGCAATGAAACCAGTACGGCATTCAAACCAACAGATTTACCTTGACCTGTAGCACCAGCCATCAGCATGTGCGGCATCTTCGCTAAGTCGGCAACGTAAACTTCATTACTGATTGTCCTTCCTAATCCGATAGGTAAGTCGAAATCGCAATTCTGGAATTTCTCGGACGCGATAACCGAACGCATCGAAACCACCTCGGGGTTTTGGTTTGGTACTTCAATTCCTATGGTTCCCTTACCGGGGATGGGGGCGATGATACGAATGCCAAGGGCGGATAGGCTCAAGGCGATATCATCTTCCAGGTTTTTGATTTTCGAAATCCGCACTCCAGCCTGTGGAATGATTTCAAACAAGGTGACAGTGGGACCAACTGTTGCCTTGATTTTGTCGATAGCGATGTTATAATTCTTAAGCGTATCAACGATGCGGTTCTTGTTCATCTCCAACTCAGCTTTGAGCTCGTCCATGCTCAGTTGGTTCTTATTAGAACCGTGGTTCTCAAGCAAATCTACCGTTGGGAATTGGTAGGATGACAAATCCAGTTTCGGGTCATATTCGCCAAGCACTTCGGTTTGTGGAAGCGCTTCCGCTGTTGATTCTTCTTCTGGAAGCACTATGGATTCAATGGAGAGTTCAACTTCGTCCTTGTTTGAGGAAGTCGTAGTAAGAGTTGGTTCTAAAGTCAAATCAAAAGGCACCTCTGCTGTAGGAAAGGAATCTTCGAAGGGAACTTCATTTTCTGTTGATGAATCATCAAGATCCAATTCGATTTCTTCAGTAGGTTCTTCGTGTTTCAGTCGGTTGGCTTGTATAGGCTTTTCCTCTGGAACTTCGATGTCTAGAACTTTATCCTCTATAGGCTCTTGTACAGCATCTTCTTCTTTTGATGGGAAGGATGGAAGTTTGAATTCCAAACCGAATGCAATTACAGCGAAAGTGATTCCGGAGAAACCAATGGCAAGTCCGGTGCCTACGTTGCCCAATGTAGCAAGGAGCCATTTGTTCATGCCATAACCAAATGAACCGGCCATGAACAGCATGTCACTATTCGAGAAAAACAGGAAGCCGAATAATGCGGCAGTAAAAACAAAGCCGAAAAAAGCATAACGCAAAGTTTTGCCGAATGGCAATAAATCCACTTTGAACAGTATCCTGAATCCGCCCAGAAACGCGATGAATGGAAGAGCGAAGGCTGCTACACCAAACCAACGGCTGATGAATATGTGAGACATGATGGCTCCGAATTTCCCCAACCAGTTTTCGACCTTAAGGTCTTGTCTTGTCAGCAACTCCATAAACGAACCGCTCACCAAGTCATGGTCGGCACGCCATGTGAAAAAGAACGATGTGAAGGCAACTACCAAATAGATCGAGACCAATGTGAGAAAAAGGCCGCTGAACTTTTGGAATTTACGGTCTCCGACGTAAGTTCCTATGCGCTGCATAAATCCCGGAGTTTCGAAAATCTTTTCCTTGGGTTTTTTCTCCTTTTTTGGGGTGCGGTTCCGAGGCTCCTTCGTCTTTTCAGACTCGGTTTCTACTTGAGTTTCGTTATTTTCAATCTCTAAAACTACCGGCTCCTCAGTTGGAGCAGGGTTCTTCAATCGATTTGTTTTTCCAGCCATGTCGGGTACTAAGTCTTAAACCCCTAAAGGTATTCAAATACAGCAAAAACATGTTGCCACCTTATTGGTGGTATCAACAATGGCTTGTGGATAAAAGAAACGTGTTTTTAGAGGGAATATTGCCCTTTAGAGGTTGGAGACCTTGACGATCAATTCGGTCAATCGAGCGGAATACCCTGCCTCATTATCATACCAACCAACAACCTTAACCATATTGCCAATGACCGAGGTTAACCCGGCGTCAAAAATGCATGAATGGGGATTGCCAACGATGTCGATTGAAACCACTGGGTCTTCAGTGTATTCAATGATTCCTTTCAATAAAGTCTCAGAAACCTCCTTAAATAGCTTGTTAATGGTGTCTGCATCGGCGGTTTTTCTTACTACACAGGTGATGTCTGTAAGCGATCCATCGGGTACGGGTACCCGTATCCCGGCACCACCTACTTTTCCTTTCAGGTGTGGGAAAACTTCGGTAATTGCCTTGGCGGCGCCAGTAGTAGTGGGAATGATGGACACTGCTGCCGCTCTCGCTCTCCTGAGATCTTTGTGAGGCGAGTCATGCAGGTTCTGGTCACCTGTATATGCATGCACGGTGGTTACATAGGCGCTTTCCACACCATATGCTTCGTCTAACAGCTTTATCATGGGGGCCGCGTTGTTTGTGGTACACGATGCGTTTGAAATCACCAAATCATCCTTAGTCAACAAATGGTCGTTTACCCCTAATACCACGGTCTTCATGGCGTCTTTGGCTGGAGCTGATAAAATCACTTTTTTAGCTCCCGCAGTTAGATGCATAGATGCACTCGTGCTATCCGTAAATCTTCCAGTGCATTCCAATACAACATCAACCTGCAATTGGCCCCATGGCAGGAGAGTTGGGTCTTTCTCTGCGAAAACAGGTACTTTGACTCCCTTCGCAGAAATTGCATTGGTCTCGGCGATCACCTCGAAAGGAAATCTTCCGTGAATGGAGTCGTACTTAAGCAGGTGAGCCAACGTTTGGCTATCGGTGAGGTCGTTAATGGCAACCACCTCAATATCATCGCGTCGAATCAGATTCTTGAAGGTGACTCTCCCAATGCGGCCAAAACCGTTAATGGCAACTCTTGTTTTTTTTGTCATCTTCAGGAAATATGTCGTTCAGCATGATAAGAAGAACGCACTAATGGTCCGCTTTCTACATAACGGAAGCCCATGGATAGTCCGACTTGCTTGAATTCCTCGAACAGTTCAGGGTGTATGAACTCTGCAACTGCTAGATGCTCGCGAGTGGGTTGGAGATATTGTCCGAGCGTCAGAATCGATACACCTGAGTTACGAAGGTCATGCATGGATTCCAATGTTTCGTCTTTTGTTTCCCCAAGCCCTAGCATTATGCCTGACTTTGAATTAACGCCGGCATCCGATATGCGCTTCAGTACTTCTAGGCTTCGATCGTATTTGGCTTGGATGCGAACTTGCTTGGTCAGTCGTCGGACTGTTTCCAAGTTATGGGATATGACTTCGGGTTTTTCGTTGATCACCAATTGCAGATTGTCCCAGTTTCCTTGGAAATCGGGTATAAGTGTCTCCATTGTGGTGCCTGGGCACTCTCGACGTATGGCACGTATCGTTTCAACCCATACAGATGCACCACCGTCTTTCAAATCATCGCGATCCACAGATGTGATTACGCAATGCTTTACTTGCATCAAGCGAACAGATTCAGCCACCCGCTCGGGCTCTTTCAAATCAACAGCAGATGGTCTTCCTGTGGCAACTGCACAAAATCCGCAAGAGCGAGTACAAACGTTGCCCAATATCATGAAGGTGGCCGTGCCGGCTCCCCAACATTCGCCCATGTTCGGACAATTACCACTTTCGCAAATGGTGTGTAGTTTGTAGCCGTCTACCAATCCGCGGACTTTACGGTATTCTTCGCCAACAGGTAGTTTTACCCTTAACCAGGATGGTTTTCTCAAGCCTGTATTTTGCTTTGTTGTATCAGATAGGTTCTGCTCCATAATTTGTGTTACCAACGTCTACCAAAGACCAGGTTCAAATAAATATTCAGGTAATAAGCACTATTGTCGGAATAAGCCATGATTGGGATTTCCTTCGCGTAAGCGTCTAAGCAAAAACCGGCTTCCAAACATTTAATACTGGTGGTATTGGAGCCGTATTCGAAGGATAATCCGGCCTTGGCATAAGCGCCTGGATAAGGTTTGATCCCATCAAACCCACTATTAAATGGTGCACGGCCATAAATGTTGTCTACGAAATGTAGATCTGGGTCGTATTTCTCTATTACAATCTCATATTCGCCTCTGAATGCGGTTGGATATAGGATGTACAAGTAAACTGGTTTGGCTATCGCCAAAGAAAAACCTCCAGAATACAATAGCCTAACTTCTACGCCGGACTTCTCAGCTTTCGAGTAAAGTACTTTTTGGCGACCAATACCACTGCGTAGCACGGTAACTGAATTGAGCTTGCCATAGAAAAACGGTTTGGCATTGTCGAAATAAGGGTTAACCGTACGGATTTCCTTGGGATGCTTGATGTTCACCAAATCAAATTCGATGGTTCTCTTTTTGCTTGCAGTGATGTTTTGGCCTCTTCGATAACCGACTCCCCAACCCGCCGAATGCAATTGCACACCAAGAGTCCACTCGTTTTTCATTAGGACCTTAGGCTCTTCTTGATACTCGTTCGGATTTACCTGGCCTATAACTTGAACAGCCAATAGCAGCGACAAACAAAAGGAAACACAAAACACTTTCCGTTTCATAATTCAAAAGTAATAAATGATATGGGCATGTGCTGATTCAAACAGATGGTTATTTTTGCCTTATGCATACTATGGAGGTAGTTTACTGTGGAGGCCTAAGAACCAAGGCTGTTCATCTCAAGTCCGGTGTTGAAATAATCACTGACGCCCCTACTGATAACAATGGCAAGGGAGAGTCGTTTTCACCCACCGACCTTGCTTCGTGCTCGCTGGCTAGCTGCATGATGACCATCATCGGAATCATGGCCCAAAACCACGGATTTGATATCAATGGCACTAAGGCGGAAGTGACTAAAGTGATGTCTTCAGACCCTCGTAAAATCGCAGAGGTTAGAATCAGGTTGATTTTCCCTGAAAACATGATTGCTGACGAAAAAAGAAAAACAATGATAAAGCGTGCTGCTCACACATGTCCAGTAGCACTGAGCTTGCATGAGTCTGTTATTCAGGCGATTGCTTTTGTTTTCAATGGATTGGAAGAACAATAAAAAAACGCCCTGGGTATCCAGAGCGTTAGGTGTTGAGTTTTACAATATCAATCAGGAGCCAATATTGGATTGCTGCTGGCCAGAAGGAACATATTTTCCATAGGCAGGACATTTCTCTTTTGGCTTGCACGACGAAAATGCTCCAACTACCAAGGCTACTACAGCTACGAATGCGATTTTTTTCATGTGGTATTTAAGGGTTAACGGCTTTTCGCCCAGTTTTCTTTTGAATTATTGCAAATAAACAAAAAACCTAGTTTGTCGTTGGCGGTGTTGATAATTAGCACGTTTATTAACAATTGGCCTTGCACATTGATTATCAGTTCGTGAGGCCAATTTTAGGGACTCTGATGTCGAATTATTGGTAATTTTAGGTTTTTAACTATGCAATTAGTTTCCCCATTGTCAACACTATCCGACCCAGCTTTGGAGCCTGGTTGGTATGAGGTCCTAAAGGATGATTTCAGTATGCCCTACATGCAGCAGCTGAAAAGATTCCTGTCGGAGGAGAAGTCCAATGGCCAAACCGTTTATCCACCAGGACCAATGATGTTCAATGCTTTTAACAGCACTCCCTGGAACAAGGTTCGTGTGGTCATTCTTGGCCAGGATCCTTATCATGGTCCTGGTCAGGCTCATGGTTTGAGCTTTTCTGTGCCTAAAGGAATTCCTCATCCACCATCCCTCAGAAACATCTTCAAAGAGCTTAGCAGCGACTGCGGAATTCAAATCCCTCACTCTGGTGACTTGAGCAGCTGGGCAAAACAGGGCGTTTTGTTGTTGAATGCCACGCTATCTGTAAGAGATGGCCAGGCTGGATCCCATCAAAAAAAAGGATGGGAGGTATTTACGGATTCAGTCATCACTAAATTATCCTCATCCAAAAAGGGTTTGGTGTTTATGCTTTGGGGTCGTTATGCGCGAAACAAGGCCGCTATCATCGACCAATCTATTCACCATGTGTTGGAATCCGCACACCCTTCACCGCTTTCAGCTCATGCTGGATTTTTCGGATGTAAACACTTTTCCTCTGCCAATTCGTTATTGGTTAATGACGGCGGATCACCAATTGATTGGAATCTGAATGAATGATATATCATTGAATTCAATTTGCTTTTTTATGCCTAACAAAGGCATTCGATTTGCTATTCTATTTACACTCGTCTTTGCTTTCCCAAACATCCTGAACGCCCAAAAGAAAGTTAAGATTCTGGATGAATTGCGGCAACCATTACCCATTGATATAAAATCGGAAAAGAGTTTTGTGGACTCTATATCTCTTTTGAGAATTACTAACCAAGTTAAAGCCTCACTTTACGACGCAGGTTACCTCGAGGCTGATATTTATTCAAAGGAATGCGATTCACTGTCTTGCACGGTTTTGTTCAGGATTGGTCCTGCTTATGTTTGGAACAAAGTTTTGCTTGATGATCAATTGAAATCGTTGCCGTCTTCAGCTGAAATCCGAACCTCTAGCATCGAGGCGAAGCCGGTTTCTCCAGATAAAATCAAGGGTATCAATCGCCGATTGCTCACCTACTTTGAAAACAACGGTTATCCGTTCGCTACGATTCGGTACCGCGATGTGAGCTTTGAAGGTTCGAAAGTAAGTGCTACAGTTGATGTTGTTAAAGGGGATTTGATTTTGATGGATTCTATTGCCATAACCGGTGATTGTAAGCTTTCAAGAACGTATCTCTCCAATTATTTGTCGATTTCACCTGGCGATGTATATGATGAGCGATTGATTAGACGCGTAGCCGACAGGTTGAAAGAGCTTCCGATGGTTTCTGAAATCCGACCGTTTACCGTTGCATTTAGTCAAGATAAGTGCAGATTGACCCTTTATCTAAAAGATAAAAAATCGAGTCAGGTGGATGGGATTATAGGAGTACAGCCGCCCTCTGTCAATTCTGGTGGTGATGCCAAAACTAGGATAACTGCTGACGTCAGAATTCGACTACTGAGTTCTTTTGGTAGGGGCGAGCTGTTCGATTTCAATTGGAGGCAGCCATCACCGTTAACCCAAAATCTTAAAGCCAAATTCAGCTATCCGTTTTTGCTCAACACACCATTTGGGGCTGATGCCGGTATTGCGATTTTCAAACAAGATACCAC
>JBKDSL010000172.1:0-6092 GCA_046340555.1 Bacteroidota bacterium | reverse complement strand
ATTTGGTTTAAATTGCAAGGAGTTGGAGATGGTCAGGTGATTAATTTCAATAATGGACAAGTTTTACATGGAGGCAATTGGTGCAAAACCTTGTATATAGGAAGCAGCGGACTCACATTTTTTACTTATCAAGGAGTTGAAACGACCCATACCTATTCTGCAAATTATCTAGACAATAGTTGGCATAATTGTGTTGTCACTATGGACGCTTCTGGTTCCAAAATTTACATCGACGGAGTCTTGAAGTCTTATGATGCAAACCAAAATGGTGGTCAGATTTATTCAGGTTATTACAGGTTTGGTGGACTTTGTCCAAATGATTTAAATAATTCTTTAATTGGTTTTTATGACGACATCGCTATTTGGAACCGCGCACTCACCCAACAGGAAATCACATCGCTTTACTCAGGTCAAGCACCCTGCACCAAACCCGAGCCCGTTTCACTCGGAACCAGCATGTCTACAGAGTTGTGTCCGAATGAAGCAGTAACCATCAAGATTGTTTCGCCTGCAGATTCGGCCAATTACACCTACCAATGGACACGCAACGGCACCAATATGGTGGGTGCTACTACGCGATCTATTACGGTGAATGATGCTGCCAAGTACAAAGTGTTTGTGCGCAGTGGTCCTGGTGTAGATTGCCAACGCGTTTCGGGATTGGTGGAAACAACGCCCAGTATTCCTCCGGCAGTTACAGCCACCGCTCCCAATGGCACGGCTTATTGTCCGGGCGACAGTGTACTCATGACGGCCACTGGTGCTACCGCAGGTTATAGTTATCGTTGGAAGCGCTTTGGTGTGGTAATTGCTGGCGCAAATTCAAGCACCTACTATGCAACGCAAACGGGTAACTACCGTTGCGAGATTTTCAATCCAGGTGGATGTATCACGCAATCCAACCTCATCAGCATCACCAATGGCACTTCGTGCCGCATCATGGGTGAAACCAACTCCGATGTGAGTGTTTATCCAAACCCCGCCAAAAACAGCTTCACCGTTTCGTTCAACGATATCGGTAATGAAGCACCTGTATCGGTATCCTTGCGCAGCATGCAAGGGCAAGTCATCGAGAACCGCAAACTCGCTTCCAAAGAAGATGTGCAGTTTGCAGTCGGCAAATTGTCACCCGGCTTGTATATGGTGAGTATCCTGCTCGACAGTGGCGATTCTATTGAGAAAACCGTTGTAGTGGAGTAAGGGTTAGTTGAAGTTTTATCGAGGCAGTACGGGGAGCGTTTTTCCTTGTACTGCCTTTTTACTTTGGGTGACCAGTCCCCGATAGCTATCGGGGCGGTGAACGAAAAGGAACGCGAATTAAGCGAAGCTCGGCTTCATGTTCAAGATGTGTAACAGTATTTATTTTTTGTCACTTTTTGCTTGCCCAAAAAGTAACCAAAAAGGGCACCACGAAAACCAACCGCTTGCTCGTCTTTGTCGCACTACCTGCCCCTGGGCCAGCCGAGCTTGCGGTTCGCACTTTTCGTGGACAAGCCCCCCGCCGACAACTGAAAGCTTAACTGCTACCCTTCGACGCGCCCTTCGTAAACTCAGGTCTTGCTCAGGGCAAGCTGCAACTGGTACTGTTACCCTTCGACGCGCCCTTCGTAAACTCAGGTCTTGCTCAGGGCAAGCTGCTACTAGTACTGTTACTAGAGCTATTCCACAATGACCAATGACCAAGCAACCGCCTACCGCAACCCATCCACCACCCCACAAAGGCTGCTGAAAATATCCTCGATAGATCCAATGCCATCGATGGATTTGAACTTGTTTTGCGCTTTGTAGTAGTCGATCAGAGGTGCGGTTTTGTTATTGTATTCCTGTATGCGTCGGCCAATCACTTCGGGGTTGGCATCGTCAGGACGGCCGGAATCTTTACCGCGTAGCAGCAAACGCTTCATGAGCTCATCATCGTTCACCTCCAAGGCCAACATGGCTTTGATGGGTGCCGATTTTTCATACAGCATTTCATCCAATGCCGCTGCTTGAGCTTGCGTGCGAGGGAATCCGTCGAAAATGAATCCCGCTGCATTGGGGTTGGCTTCAATCTTGTTTCGTATCATGCCAATCACCACGGCATCGGGCACGAGCTCGCCTCGCTCCATAATCGATTTGGCTTCGAGACCCAGCGCAGTGCCTTGCGCGATTTCCCCTCGCAGGATGTCGCCGGTGGATAAGTGTACCAATTGGTATTTCTCAAGCAATAACGCCGATTGGGTGCCTTTGCCTGCGCCCGGAGGGCCGAAGAGAACAATGTTCAGCATGATATCAAGGTTTCAATACGTAAATGTCTTTCAAATTTCTTCCTAGTCCGTCGTAATCGAGGCCATAGCCTACCAAGAAGTCGGGCTCCACTACGAATCCCACATAATCGGGTCGCACATCGTGTTTCAACGCGGCAGGTTTAAAGAGGGCGGTAGCCAATTTCAAAGTGGCTGGTTCATGTTGTTGCAAATCCTGCATCAAATGCTTCGCGGTTTCGCCAGAATCCACAATGTCTTCCACCACGATCACGTGACGGCCTTTGATGCTTTCCTTCAAACCCATCACCTGCTTCACCTCGCCACTCGACGACATGCCGCTGTGGTAGGATGCCACGCGGATGAAGGTTACCTCGCAATCGTATGGGATTTCGCGGAACAAGTCGACGGTGAAAATGGCTGAGCCATTTAAAACACCAATCAGCAAAGGTTTCTTGCCATCAAACTCCTTCGAAATCTCGGCAGCCAACTCTTTTACGCGTGTGGCGATGGTGTCCGCATCAATTTTTACAACAAATGTTTTTCCGTGGATAACGACCTCTGGCAACGACATAAATGGCAGCAATATTGGAATGGGGCTGCAAGATAAGAAGCGATTGCCACATGGACATCATCCATATTTTCGCTATTTTAACAAATTGATATACAGGATTCTGCAATCTTCTTTGGATTCGCTTCGGCGCATTGGTTAATTTTGTCCTAATCCAAGAACAATCATGCCAAGCAAAAACGCAAAGGGAATCCGTGTAGGGGTGTTTAGTTTTGATGATATCCCTAAAACGAACATGCCGAAACAGAACCCTTTGGGAGTACGCGTAGGAGTATTGGGCGGCGGTCAGTTGGGACGCATGTTCATCCAGAAAGCCATCGATTTCAACATTGATGTGGCCGTAATGGATCCCGATGGCCATGCACCGTGTAGCACCATTTGTGCTGGTTTTCAAAAAGGCGATTTCAATAACTATGATGATGTGCTGCGCTTCGGTGCCAACTGTGACGTGATTACGGTGGAGATTGAGCACGTGAACGTGGATGCCTTGGAGGCGCTGGAGCGGATGGGGAAGAAGGTGTTTCCACAGCCCCGCGTGTTGCGCATCATCCAAGACAAAGGATTGCAGAAAGAGTTCTATCGTTTAAATAGCATTCCCACATCGGAGTTCCGATTGGTTTCGAATAAAAATGAAATCACCAATTTCCCCGAGATGTTTCCCGTGATGCAGAAGCTTCGCACCTCGGGTTATGATGGTCGCGGTGTAATGCCCTTGAACAACATCGATGCAGTTTCATCCGCCTTTGATGAACCATCGATGATTGAGCGCAAAGTGGATTTGGAGCAGGAGATATCCGTTATCGTTTCCCGAAATGCGCATGGCGAAGTCAGTCATTTTCCCGTGGTGGGGATGGAGTTCAATCCAGAAGCCAACCTGGTCGAATTCCTTTTCTCACCAGCCCAAGTGGATGCAACTATCGAGCAAGAAGCCATCCGCATTGCGCGACAAGTCATCGAAAAACTGGAAATGGTGGGTTTACTCGCCGTTGAGATGTTCATCTCCCGCAAGGGCGAATTGCTCGTGAATGAAATCGCTCCTCGTCCTCACAACAGCGGACATCAAACCATAGAAGGCAATACCGTTTCGCAATACGAACAACACCTACGAGCCATTCTAGGTCTGCCTCCCGGCAACACTACCATCGTGAAGCCTGCTGTGATGGTGAACCTGCTAGGCGAAAAAGGACATACAGGTCCGGCAGTGTACGAAGGACTCGAAGAACTCATGCGTATGGAAGGCGCTTACCTGCATCTGTACGGAAAAAAAACCACCAAACCCTTCCGCAAAATGGGCCACATTACCGTTACAGCCAATACGATCGAGGAAGCGAAGGCGATGGCCAGGAAAGTAAAAGATATGGTCAGGGTAGTGAGTAGTAGTTGAAAAGTAGCAGTAACAGTACCAGTGTCAGTAGGTAGTAGGCGGTAGGTGAGGCTAGCGTTCATAAATAGTAGCGAATCAAATCCGTGTTAATCCGCCTGATCCGCTTAATCAGTGTTCCGTTTTTTATTTAAAATGACTGTGAATAGTAATTGATATAAAGAATATGGCAAGAAAACCCACCACATCCATTCCGCTTGTCGGCATCATCATGGGCAGTAGCTCTGATTTGACGGTTATGCAAGCGGCAGCTGATATATTAACCGAGTTGGGAATTGCCCACGAGATTTCTGTAGTTTCAGCACACCGCACTCCCCAACGCATGTTCGAATACGCCAAGGATGCTGCGGACAGAGGCATTCGCGTAATCATTGCCGGTGCAGGCGGTGCAGCTCACCTTCCGGGGATGGTGGCGTCAATAACACCGCTGCCTGTGATTGGTGTTCCAGTAAAATCTAGCAACTCAATTGATGGCTGGGATTCCGTGCTTTCCATACTACAAATGCCGAACGGTGTTCCTGTAGCTACCGTAGCGCTCAACGCAGCGCAGAATGCAGGTATCTTGGCGGCTCAGATAGTAGGTGCTTCCGATGCGCGTATCCGAAAGAAAGTAGCGGCTTTCAAAGAAGGCTTGAAGGAGAAAGTGATCAAGTCGGATAAGGAGCTGAAGAAAAAGAAGTAGCGGATTGCCACTCAAATTCCGTTTTCACGGATATGGTTGGCATACCATCGACCACTGGTCTTGATGGTGCGTTTCAAGTTGTTTTCATAATCGATGTGCACCAATCCGAATCGAGGCCTATACCCTTCGGCCCATTCGAAGTTATCGGTTAGTGACCAAACAAAATAGCCGCGTACATCGTTTCCCTCCGACTTTGCTTTCATCACCATATCAATGTGCTCACGCAAGTAGTAAAGTCGCTTGACGTCGTTTACCGAGCCATTTTCGTCTATTGAGTCTACAAAGGCCGCACCGTTTTCGGTAACAATCACCGGCGGCGAGTTGGGGATGGAACAAACTTTCAAGATGGATTTGTAAATACTCTCCGGCCATACTTCCCAGCCCATCTCGGTATAGGGCGCATTCCGTTTCTTGGCACTTACCATGGATGCCTTGATGAATGGGGTGATCCAAGAGTGTTTTACTACCTCTCGAGTGTAGTTCTGCAGTCCGATGAAATCCAATTCGGCCTTCAATCTGTTTTCATCACCGGGTTTCATTTCATCCAAAATCGACGACAGGAATTTCAATCGCTTGAGCGGATACCCTTTTCCCAAAGCGGGATACAGGAAAAAAAGATTCAGCAGGTCGTCTACTTTTTCCGCCGCCAGCCGGTCTTTTTCCGAATTCGAAATCGGTTCAACATGCGACATACTGAAGGTGGAACCGATGTAGGCGTTGACAACATGCTGCCTTACAACGTCTGCTCCAGTAGATAAACTTAGTGACGTATTCAGAGCGGCTTTGACAAAAGATTTTCTACCGGTTCGCCCAGGAGCATGCATGCCCAAAAAATACCCTGCGCCGCAAAAAGCCATGGGCTCGTTCAGCACCATCCAATTCGTTACACGGTCGCCTAGTCGTTTGGTAGAAATGGCAACATAATTTTCAAACCAGCCGATCACATCGCGGTTGGTCCAGCCTCCTTTGAGCTCAAGGGCTTGTGGCAAATCCCAGTGATATAAGGTAACCCAAGGAGTGATACCCCTTTCCAGGCATCCATCCACCAATCGTTCATAAAAATCCAATCCTTTGTTGTTGATGCTACCGATTCCCTCTGGTAGCACACGAGGCCAGCTGAGAGAGAAACGGAAGTTGGGTATCTGAAGTTCCTTGATAATGTCAAGGTCTTCCTTGTATCGATGATAAAAACCCGTTCCCGGTTCTGTGCTTGAG
>JBKDSL010000171.1:0-5679 GCA_046340555.1 Bacteroidota bacterium | reverse complement strand
GCGCGCACGCGAGTTGGGTGGTGCACAAAAAGGAGTGCCGAACAGATCAGAGCTATTCCCGCCAAGAAGGACAGATAAGACGTAAACGCGGATGATCCTGTTTTTAATTTGAAATGCCCTCCTATGAACCATCCCCACATCATGGTGATAGTTGATAGGGTTGAAACCCATTTGTCCGTATCATCAAGTAAATACGTCAATGCCAACAATCCGGCTGGCCCGATTACTGAAGCTGCAGTTCTTGATGAGGACTTCGCAACAGCTTCGGACGAAAAAACCGCAAAGGCTTTCGAAACACGAATAGCAGACGAAACCAACAAGCCAATGATACCGAACCCCAGGAAGCTATATCCATTCAACGAAAAAACCTTATCGAAATCAAAAGGGATACGGGAGTCGAGCACGAGGCCAGACACCAAAGAGTTGCATAGGTAGGCAAAAGAAATCGCAACAATGGAAAGTGCGGCAACACCCGTAAAACCCCTAATTACATTTTGAAATTTACGAAGCAGTGCTGACGTGTTAAGCGATAAGAAAAACAGGATGGTGGATATCAATATCAGATCTGCAGGCGAATTGAGTAGCCACGAACTTGCATATTGATCAGGACGAAACAAACCGAAACTCCAAAGAGGAGATTGCTGCAACCAATCGGAAAACAACAACCGAAGCAAATACAAAAAGGAGATTGCGATGGGAGTGGAAAATCCAAACACATACTGCCTGAGTAAGGATTTCAATGACATGAACAATAATGTCAATCCTAGTATAAATGGCCAAACCGAAGCCATGGGTGGCTCGTTTGCAATGAAATTTCCCTTGACGAAAAAATCTCTTGAGGCATCGATTTCAATTGCTTGTGGTTCGCCAGGCTTTGCAATAGTCCATTGGTCATTTAGGCCAATTGCTGCCGTAAACCCGTCCTTCAAATACTGATTATTAAACGGGTATTGTTCGAAAACCCTGCCAAGAACCAAGCTCGTTGTATTACCTTCTGTGGAGACAAAAGGTAAATACCAACCATTCCCAAATGTTTTGATGCCAGGCGCGGTATCGGTTATAAGTGGCAAAACAGCGTTATCGCTCCACCACACCAGCGAGTCTTTTACAAAAACGAACCCTAAAAAATCGGAGCCACTGCCAACCGAAGCTAACTGCCCGCTTTTGTAAAGTTTCAAATTATCAGAAGCAGCCAGAACAGCCGAGCTTCTAAAAGAGTCGTACGCGGTTTTTGCTGCACGCGTTTGTTCTATGGATTGTTGTTGTCCCGATTGACTTGATTCGCCAAGGAAAATGGATGCAGCAATCAATATTACTGCAAAAACGAACAACCAAATAGCGGACCGCTTCATGTGGTAAAATTAAGCAGCCTTGGTGAATTACGTGAAAAGGATGTCAGCAGAAATTTATTCGATTACTTGGATTCCAGAAGTTCCAATCTTGCCTTCAACTGTTCCAATTCACGTTGTTGGTCTGCAACAATCTGTATGAGGTATACGCCTATCTTATCATAGCGCACGCTATAGGGTTCCACTTCCGTGGATGACAATACTTCCTCTCCTTTTTCATTCTTCAACACCTCACCATCATTACCCACCCAAGTCCGCTTTGGTCCGTAAACGACCAAATCCGGTACTAATTGCTCAACTTCTTCCGCTATCAAACCGATATCGGAATCGCCACCCAGTGACTTCTTCAAATTGAAACTCACAGGACGCAAACGCAGGAACTTGTCGCGGTCGATATTCAAACCATGGATATTATCCTTGACTCTTCGGGTGGAGCTTTGGGGAACCAACAATCCGCCACTAGTACGCACAACAGCCGTACCAGTGCCCGATGAAGAGCTTCCCAAACGGAAACTGCTGTTGGCATACACCTGACCGGTTGATGCTGTTGATGTAGTTCCTACACTAATGCCTGTAGAAACATGCGCATCCCCACTCACGCTCAAATTAAATGAAGAAGAAGGAGAGGTTCCTACACCGATGTTTGATCCGACACGGAGCGTGTAGGATGATGATGGTGTTGACCCTATTCCCATGTAGTCTTTCACCTCGGCATTGCCATCAACACTGAGGTCATAGGATGAGCTAGGCGAAAAGCCTATCCCCACATTGTTGTTGACCAACAAATCAAAAGAGCTGGATGGCGTAGTGTTGATGGAAACATATCCCGTAGAGGAATTTCCCAACACGCGCAACGTGTTTGTACATTCCCATCCTCCGCTGCCATCCCCACGAATGGTCCATCCATCATTGAAAGTGGTATTGCAATTTATGTTAGTGCTGCCCCCACCTCCGCCGCCACTACCATTATCAACCATCAAGCGAGCCCACTTCAATCCATCCCAGAAATAATAACCCGGCGTAACATCGTTTATGGTGGTTGTGTTATAAACCAGCAAGCTGGTGGCTGGCGCAAGCACTGGTGATGAAGAAGTGGTTTGAACCAGTGAAACACGAGGCACTAACAAGCCTTTATCGACATAATTCAAGTCCAAGGCGGCTGAAGGATCTGCAGGTGTGCCGGCAGGACTTACACTAACACCTTGCGACCACGAGCTTGTAGATGCTGATAAGAAAAGAATGAATAGGAACGTTTTTTTCATGGGTGTGTTATGTTATTCCGATTATCTAACAATGAATCGGACGTGGTTGATTCGATTTTTACTGTTTAATGCCAACACATACGTGCCAGGTGAAGGCTGTATTTTTCTCAAGTCGAGAGTGTATGTCCCTGAAAGTACTTGTAAGTCTGTCCAAACAACCCTACCTGTGTAATCGATTAAAGAAAGCGCTGTTTCTCCTTGCAGCAAATCTTCGCTATCTATCTGCAAGGTTTCGATGGCGGGGTTTGGAAAGATTTGGATGGTGGCTCCATTTGGCTCAACAACCGAGGTATTGGCAAGCTCGCCGATTACAAACAAGCCATCTCGTTGGACAGACGAAGCCAAGCTCCCATTGTTGGAGGTGCTCTCCGTTTGCCAACCTGAAACAGGATCCTTGTGGCGGATTTGATAGTCTTGGGGGCTACCGGTAAAAACGGAATTGCTGAAATCAAATTCCGCATCGAAACCGGCAAAGGCCATTCCGCTCTGCGACAAAAACCAATGGCGGTTTACGCGGGCAAAGGGGTCCAATTCCGATGCTCCGAGGGTGGGGAAATCTTCCTGCGAGGATGGTCCAGCAACCGTATAAGCCAACACGGTTCCTGGATCGGTAATCTGTTGCATTTCCAGTGTGAGCGGTGCGTATTCGGTGCTACCGATTTCATATTTGTAGGAGGCTTGTGTGTTTATATCGAAAGCAACACGTAGGTTCCCGTTTACATAAGTATTCAAACCGGCTCCAGCTATGGGATTTGGTGGCGTATTGATCATACGTACCTCGTATGGACCCGTGGTGATTTTACCGTTGTTGAAAATGAGCGTTTTCTCAACATTGACATTATTGCTTAACAATATCCCTACAGGATTCGAAACCCTCAGGAAAGAAAAATCTGTGATCGATGAGCCTGATATGAATTGGGTTTGATTGCCGTTGAAATCGACCGTCCCATTCAACGACCCTATCAGTCCTAGGCCATTATTGACCCAATCTCCCCCAAGATAAACGGTTCCTGCATTTTGTACAGATCCGGTGGATTGTATGCTAACACTACCTGGGGTGACAATCGTGGCGGTGGATCCGATATTGATAATGGCTCCGTCTGTTCGGATAGTTTGTGCAAATAGGTTCTCCGTGAAAACAAAAACCGCCAATAAAAAGAAAATTCGTTTGGACATACCACAATGATAACAATAAAATCCATTCCAAAAAAGCTTCTATTGTGAACCCGATTATTGTCAAAGCAATTGTGCTAAACCTCAGCAACCCCTAATCCGAAACCCGGGAAATGCGTGTCACAACAAAAGAAACCTATGTCCTTCCGAGTTTTTGCAATATATCCTGTGTCATTCTATCTATAAATTGGTATGGGTCCGACGAAAAGTAATAAAGCATGGATGAAGAAAATCCCGGAGCACCCTCTTGTTCGCTCGCATGAAATCGAACGCCTCCGAGTTCATCTACATGCTCATCCATGTAATCCAACAGCATTTCAACAATCAGATACGGCTTCGTATCGCCGGGCTTATAAGCATTACGTACCTCATCCCAAATGGCCTTGACTGTCGGGTCGGAAACGTTTGGCTCAGCACCTTGCTCAAGTAGCTCGAGTAATCCATCTTTAAGTTCATATAACTCACGTGTGATGCGGTCACCGGTGATTTCGCAGAAACTTGCATCATATTCCAAAAGGAAATCATCGCAATCGGGTGGCAGCTGCATGAAGTTCATGCCACAACAGGGACACGTCAAATAGTATTCGTCATCATTACTTTCGTCTTTCTCATCGTTTTCGCGCCAATCATTATTTATTGGTTCGTTCTCAGATAACAAACCATCGTCACTAGTGTCGTAATGTTCAAGCATTGCCATTTAATTAAGTAGTGTTTATTATGCTAATGTAAAAACAGACTTTGAATAACATGTAAAATTCATTACCTCGAACCTGTTTTTATTTCATTTACAATCCTGTCCACTGTTTTCGGAAGACGCTTTGCGCTCAATTGACATTCCCACACATGTACTACGCGCCATCCCAGCTTACGCAACGACCTTTTGTTGCGAGCATCCCGCCTTCGATTCGTTTCAATCTTGTTTTTCCAAAAAGCAACGCGTGTTTTTGGCAATCTGAAAACCTTGCAGTTTTGGTGGCCGTGCCAAAAGCAACCATCCACTATCAACACACATCCATATTTGGGGAAAACCAAATCAGGCTTACCTGGCAAATCCTTTACATGCAGCCGATATCTGAAACCAAGGGAAAATAGTTCCCGCCGAACCAGCATTTCGGGAGCAGTATGTTTCCCGCGAATGTGACTCATGATTTCACTGCGCTTTGATTTAGTAAATATGTCGGCCATGAACTGAAAATTACCATTTTCTCTTGGTTTATTCCAATAAATTGGGATAAAAGAAGCCTATTGAGATGTCCACTCAAATAAAAACGATCCGTTTTTATTAATTTTCCTCCATGAAACAACTATTAGCCCTCCTTTCCATACTATTATTTGCTGGAAGCCAAAACGTCTTCGGCCAATGCAACACTACCAACGCCACCAGTTGTGCTTGTGCCACTCCTGGGGCCACCAATTGTGATTTGTTGCCGGATATCATCACTGCTCGCCCTCCGTTGTTGGTGCAGGGCAATAACGGTGTGATCGAATATGCTCAAGTTGGAAACGGTGCCAATAACGGTCGCCTTCGCGTATCGGTTTCTTCTCCAAACATCGGACACGGTCCGCTCGAAATTCGCGCTACCAACACGTTCATCTGCGGCACCGACACGTTTGTTGGAACCGCACCAACCACTTGCCCAAACACAGGTTTGCCTCCTCGCACATTGGTGGTTCAACGGGTTTACCAAAAGAATGGTAATACCATGAACTACTACGACCGCCATGCTGGATCCATGACCTACCATCCCACACACGGCCACATGCACGTTGACGAGTGGGGCTCATACTCGCTACGCACCATGAGCAACGACCCCGATCCGATGAATTGGCCCATCGTAGGTGAAGGTGCGAAACTGGCGTTTTGCCTTATGGACTACGGTTCTTGTTCAACCTAC
>JBKDSL010000170.1:0-14776 GCA_046340555.1 Bacteroidota bacterium | reverse complement strand
GTTTATTTTGGTGGAACCTTGCTGGAGGCATTCGTTATCAGAAAAGAGTTTGATAAGTTCTTACGGGTAATTGAACGATACAAACTCGAATATGCAGAGGTTTCTGATGGATCTGTAATAATGGATCACGACCACAAATGTTCTTTAATAGAACAATTAAGCAAGTATGTAACCGTAATTTCTGAAGTAGGCAGTAAAGAAGAGGGAATTATCATTAGACCTGCCCGATGGATTGAGATGATGCAAAAGGAATTGCAAGCAGGTGCTTGGAAGGTAATTGCCGAAGCTCGTGAAAGTGGCACGGTTGGTATTTATAGACCAAACGGGAAAGCTCATTCACTTTTGATAAACAAGATTGTCAGTAAGGTTCCTGCCGAAAAAATCATTTGGGAGGCACCTATCAAGTCCCAGCAAGTTTATATGATCAAACAATTCGGAGCCAATGCAAACTTGGGAAACATTGCCCCAGCGGAGGTAATTGCGCTCGAATCTTTGCGTTTAGGATTGAGAAGCGATACATTTTTCCAGTTTTTAGGCGATATTGGACATGATGTAGAATACTAGCATATATATAGAATC
The DNA here is from genome assembly GCA_046340555.1 of Bacteroidota bacterium. Lineage (GTDB taxonomy): Bacteria > Bacteroidota > Bacteroidia > AKYH767-A > OLB10 > JALRAP01. The sequence goes on along the minus strand of JBKDSL010000170.1, from coordinate 14,197 downwards.
ATAACTGCCATGAAAGAAATTACCGTTCAGGAATTAAAAACCATGATGGACAATAATGCTGACTTTGTTTTGATTGATGTCCGCGAGCAATACGAATATGATGCTGCCAACCTAGGAGGAGTTCTAGTCCCTTTGGGATCAGTGATTGAAAGACATTCAGAAATACCGCAGGATAAGCCAGTAGTTATTCATTGCCGCAGTGGTGCCAGGAGCGCTACAGCCATTCGGGAATTGGAAAACAGATTTGGATACACAAACCTATCAAATCTCAAAGGAGGAATCATGGCTTGGCAAAGTGAAATAGGTTGATTGTTATTAGATCAAAACCGCCAATAAAGAGAATAATCTAGTTCCATGGCAACTTTCGGCCTTGTTGGCAAATCGCTTTCTCACTCCTTTTCCAAACGATATTTCGAGGAAAAATACGGATTCAATAAGTCTGAATCTTCTAACAGCTATCTCAATTTTGAATTAGCAAGCATAGATGCTTTTACATCCATGGTCCAAAGCCATCCTGATTTAGCTGGATTCAACGTTACCATACCGTATAAAAATGAAATAATCCCTTACATAGACCAATTGAGTGCAGATGCCGCTCAAATCGGAGCTGTGAATGTGATTAAGGTTGTAAATGACCATTCAACTGGTATTAAGAGGTTGGAAGGTTATAATACCGACCATCTTGGATTCAAGGCAGCAATCATGCCCTTGATTCGTTCGAGCCAAAATACTGCAATAGTTATTGGCAACGGTGGTGCGTCTGATTCTGTGCGATTCGCCCTTGAAGGTATGGGCATCGAGCATGTCTGCTGTTGTAGAAATCCAAAGCGAACAGACGACATCGAGTTCAACCAGTTAACAAAGAGGCATTTCGAGAAATACAAGATACTGATTAACACCACGCCGCTGGGTACATGGCCCGAAATATCTCAAATGCCCCCTATTCCATTTCAGTTTATAGATGAAAGCCATTTGGTCTTTGATTTGGTTTACAACCCCGAAGAGACTATGCTCATGCGGGAATCTCGATTACGAGGGGCAGTGGTTTCCAATGGTTTGCAAATGTTGAGAAACCAAGCGGATTTGGCGCTTCAGATTTGGGGTCTAAAATCCTGAAAATGAATATCGAGTAACTTAAACAATTATCCTGCCTAGGGTGTTAAAGTCGGTATTGCAATTCAAAAAAGTTATTTTTGCCGCAAAATCAACAATCACAATGAAAATCATCCATGAATTATCGCCTAAAATGAAGTTCATCCTTGGAGCACTGCTGCTAGTGTCTCTATCGAGATTGATTCCTCACATACCGAATTTTACTCCCATTGGAGCGATTGCACTTTTTGCCGGAACATATATCTCCAACAAAAAGAATTCCTTCTTACTCCCGCTTGGCATCCTATTGTTTTCTGATCTACTGCTTGAGCTTGTTAATGGAAACGGCTTTTACCGAGATATGGGTTTTGTTTATGGGAGCTTTGCTGTTGTGGTAACCATCGGTCACCTACTACGTGGACGTGAACAACGTCAAACTATAATGGTTGCTTCGTTGGTTTCTTCGATGTTGTTCTTTTTCACAACCAATTTCGGAACGTGGTTGATGTATGACCTCTACCCAAAAACAGGCGCTGGTTTGGTATCTTGTTATATTGCCGGTATCCCATTTTTCAAAGGAACAGTTATGGGTGATTTGTTTTACAGCTTGATTCTTTTCGGCTCCTTTTCCTTGGCAAAATGGAGGTTTCCAGCACTGGCTAGATAATACGTTGTTCTTTAAAACACAAAGGGCTACTTTCAGTTGAAAGCAGCCCTTTGCATTTATAACCAAAACAGAAAAAGGATTATTTCCCTTTCAATGATTCCCTTATCCTTTTCAAATCCGTATCGTAAGTAGACTGTGAGATACTTGTGTTTTCCTTAAAATAGAAGACACCATATGAGTAAACAACTTTGGAGTATACTTCCTGTTTACTTGCCAACTTAACTATCGTTCTATAAATGGTACGGTTTGACTCGGTAATTGTCTCATCAGACATTCCTTCGGGGTATTCTTTTTTCAGGGCTGGCAATGAGTATGTCATGTTGCTACCTTTTGACTTATGTGTAGAATCTTTGGTAGATTGGGATGTGCTAGCGTAGGCTTGCTTTTGAGCTTCAATATCTTTTGACCTCTTCTCTTCTGCCTTGCGAAGGACCTCTTGGCGGGCTCGATCTTGCTCTTCGACTCTGGCGGTCTCTTGAGCAATAAGGATGCTTTCCTGTTTTGCTTTTTCTGCGGCCAAGGCCTCTTGTTCGGCTTTTAATCTTGCAGCTTCTGCGGCTTTTACCTCTGCTAATTTACGTGCTGTTTCTGCCGCAGCTGCTTTGACAATGGCATCGGCTTCCTCCTTGGCCTTAAGCTCAGCATCACGTTTGGCACGTGCTTCTGCAGCTATACGTGCACGCTCATCAGCTTCCGCTTTTGCTTTGGTCTCAGCCTCAATTCGTGCTTTTTCTTCAGCCTCGCGCTTCAATTTAGCCTCATTGGCAACCCTCGCTTTTTCTTCAGCTTCAGCTTTGGCTTTTGCATCAGCATCTTCTTTGGCCTTTTGTTGAGCAGCTAATTTGGCTGCTAGTATTGCTTCTTCTTTAGCCTTGGCTTCAGCTTCTACCTTCGCTTTGGATTCTGCTAAAAGACGAGCTTTATCTGCTGCCTCAGCCTTGGCTTTTTCTTCAGCTTCTAAGCGAGCCTTTTCCTCAGCCTGCTTTTTAGCAAATGCTTCAGCTTCTTTCCTGGCTAATTCTTCAGCTTCAACCTTTGCCTTAGCCACTGCAGCAGCCTTTGCAGCTGCTTCAGCTTCTAGTTTGGCTTTAAGATCAGCTTCGGCTTTCGCTTTTAACTCGTCGTCTTTTTTAGCTTTCTCTTCAGCTATCGCTTTGGCTTTTGCTTCAGCTGCAGCTTTTGCCGCGGCTTCAGCTTCTAGTTTGGCTTGGAGTTCAGCCTCGGCTTTCGCTTTTGCTTCCGACTCTTTTTTAGCCTTAGCATCGGCATCTAGACGGGCTTTCTCAGCAGCTGCGACACGCGCAGCTTCAGCGGCTTCTTGCCTGGCTTTTTCCTCCGCTTGAGCTTTGGCCAATGCCTCTGCCTCACGTTTGGCTTTTTGCTCAGCAGCCAATCTAGTCTTTTCTTCAGCTAAAGCCTTAGCCTTCGCTTCCGCCTCCAATCTTTCACGTTCCCGGGCCTCTGCGTCTGCTTTGGCTTTAGCTTCTGCTTCCGCCTTTGCTTTCACTTCAGCCTCCAATCGGGCTTTCTCAGCTGCCTCGCGTTTAGCCTTCTCTTCAGCTGCTAACCTGGCCTTTTCCTCTGCAGCGGCTTTAGCTCTTGCTTCAGCTTCCAAACGTTCACGTTCCCTAGCTTCAGCATCTGCTTTGGCTTTTGCTTCAGCATCAGCCTTGGCCTTGACCTCCGCTTCCAATCTTGCCTTTTCAGCGGCTTCACGTCTTGCCTTCTCGTCGGCTAATTGCTGCAATCGTTGCTCCTCTTTAACTTTTGCAATAGAATCTTCTCTAGCTTTTGCCAGTTGGCGTTGCAATGCCATTTCTTCTGCAACTCGTACTTTTTGTATTGAGTCTTGGCGAGCTTTTTCCTGGACTACTGCAATTTCTCTGATACGCGCCTCCTCTTTGGCTTTAACCTCTAGCTCCTTCTGAACCTTGGCTTTTTCAGCTTCGATTTGGGCTTGCTCCTGCCTAGCCTTGTTAACGGCAACTAGGGAATCGGCTTTAGTTTGAGCCTTTATTTTTTCGTCATCGATTCGCTTCTTCTCAGCCACGGCTTGCATCTCCTGCTTTGCCTTGGTGTTTTCCTCTTTGCGTGTATTGGTATAATTGGGGTCGTATGTGAAATCCTCATAATCATCGCTGTATTCATATTTAGCGACGGGCCTTTCTAACACAGAGGGCTCGGGTAAACCATCCACCTTGACAAAAAGATCAATTTTATATTTAAGTGAAAATATCTGTCCGTTATAATCTTCCGGCACTTTGGTATCAAACTCAACCGACTTGGTTACACATCCTCCTTTACGATAGACCAATAAGTAATTAGAGTTGAGCTCCAAATTAACAATGAAGTTCCCTTTCGAATTGGTCAAGAGGGTTTCGACAACCTCATTGCCTCTCATGACCGAAATCTCGGCACCTTCCAAGGCCTTTTTATCTTGATTTACAGAACCAACAACCTCTAAATACCCCTTATCTTGAGCTTTAACTGAGGCTGTGTTTAGTATTGTTATACAGATTAATAAAAATGAACATATTAACCTGTAAATATATTTTTCGGATTGAAGAGGGCGCATCATATTTGAATCACGCGTTTAGATTTGATTTTGAAAATATGGTTGATGATATTTTTCTTGCTTGATGGAGTGTATCCAGGTTTAGACCTATTGGAACGTGGTTTTCTGTCAAATATTGGATGAGCATTTCTGTGGATAGGTTTCCAACAAGGTCATCGCCAGCCATTGGACATCCTCCAAAACCTCCTAGTGCCGAATCAAAATTTCTGCATCCAGCCTGATATGCCGCCTCAACCTTGTCACGCCAGTTATCGGAGCGACAATGCAAATGAACACCTATATCACATTTTGAAAATTGCATCAAAACTTGTTTTACCAGTTCCGTAACTTCTGTTGGGGTAGCCAAACCAACCGTATCAGCCAATGCGAAATGGGAGAATCCATTTTGATTTAGTCTCTCCATATGCTCCAAGACCACTGTACTGCTATATTCATCCCCGTAAGGGTTACCAAAGGCCATTGAAATATAAACCAATACATCCTTTCCGTTTTTATCGGCGACATCTTTGATCCTTAAAAGCTCATTAAACGAGCTGACTATATTGGAGTTGGTATTTCGATGCTGAAAGGTTTCCGAAACGGAATAGGGATAGCCTAAAAATGATATTCTGTCGAATGCGCTGGCATCTGTAGCGCCTCTGAAATTGGCAATTATGGCAATTAGTTCGGTGTTGGCACTTTCATCCAACGAATCCAAAACCTTAGCTGTATCCTGCATTTGAGGGATGGCCTTGGGCGACACAAAACTCCCAAAGTCCAAACGACCAAAACCGACCTTTAGGAGCGCATTCAGATATTCGATTTTTCGCTCAGTTGGAATAAAGTCAGTAATGCCCTGCATGGCGTCGCGAGGGCATTCTGTAATTCTACAATTGGTATTCGCTGAAGATTGAGCCACTACTGTTTGGGCAGTTACTTAATAATCACACCATCTGCTTCAAAAACAAGCTCACTCTTAGGTTCGGTTATTTTTTCAATTTCCTCCTTGCTTTTTTTAGCATCCTCCGCATAATGCCTCAGTTCTTCAACTGACGTGACATTTATAGATGCCGTTCCACGCATGATTACTGTTGATCCGGCCAGATCTTTCGGTACAAAAAAGCCGTAATCCTTGAAACTAACACGTATGGTTTCACCGTTACCGGTCTCCAACTTCATCCAGCAGCCTTTGGCTTGGCAAACCGAAGAAACCTTCCCCTCAACAATAGCCGGCATACTTTCCTTGCCTTGCATTTGCTTAAGCATATCACCCATGGCCATTACACCTTTGGGATCGAATTTTTCTCCAAAAGAACGTTGCTGTCCCACTGAATTATCGCAAGACCAGATAAATGCTGAGAATATCAGAATAATGAGGCTTTTTTTCATTTTCATATGGTTTTAGGCAAATTTAGTCAATAGATCGGCAAAAATGATGCCGAAACCCGTCTTAACAATTGGCGGATAGCAATTTATTAATGCTTTTAACCAGCGATGGTCCTTCATATACAAATCCAGTATACAATTGTACTAAAGAGGCTCCAGCTTCGATCTTCTCGTGGGCGTCTTTCGCATTCATAATTCCTCCTGAAGCAATCAAGACCATGTTTGATGGAACCCTTGATTTGAAGTACCGCAAAAGCTCGGTAGATTTTCCCATTAGCGGCTTACCAGACAAACCACCCAAACCGATTTTTTCAATTTCATCTGATGAGGTAGTAAGTCCTTCTCTACTGATGGTGGTGTTTGAAACAATCAGCCCGGAAATTCCTGTGGATGTTGCAACATCTATTATGTCATCCGCCTGCCCAAACGTAATATCGGGGGCCACCTTAAGGAATACAGGAACTTGGTGCCCTCCTACTACGTTTTCCTTCATCACTTCTCCAAGTAAATGCATCAGAGGTCCTTTGTCTTGTAATTCTCTTAAACCAGGGGTATTTGGAGAGGAAAGGTTTACAACCAAGTAATCGACCAAACCTTTCAGCCCGCGAACACATGTAACATAATCCTCATGTGCCTTTTCATTGGGGGTGTCTTTGTTCTTACCGATATTTCCACCAACAACTATACGCGGATCTACCGACTTTAACCTGGTTAACATAGCTTCTAATCCTTCGTTGTTAAATCCCATCCTATTGATCAAGGCCTGATCTTGTGGTAATCGGAACAATCGGGGTTGTGGATTTCCAACTTGAGGTTTTGGGGTAACAGTTCCAACCTCAATGAATCCAAAACCCATCGCCCCAAAAGCATTTACCGCTTTAGCGTCCTTATCCAATCCAGCAGCTAATCCGACCCTACTTGGAAATTTAATACCCAACAATTCGACTCCATTTGCCTGAGATGGTTGATTGAATTTTCGGATAATTGAAAGCATACCCGGAAGGCGCTGGGCCATTCCCAACAATGAAAAGGTCATATGATGCGCCTTTTCGGCGGGGAAACGAAACAAGAAGGGCCTGAGAAACCATCTGTATAACATATCACAAATTTGAGGTTTTGAGCGCCTCCTACGGGCAATTATTACGAAATTTGTTCCACAATATACCGTGAATAAGCCTCCCCAAAATCTGGCAGTAAACCGAAAAGCCGGTTTCGAATACCACCTTGAAGCCACTTTCGAGGCTGGGATTGTTTTGACAGGCACCGAAATCAAATCCGTTAGAAAGGGCCAATTGAATCTTGCAGACGCTTATTGTATTTTCCTCAACGGCGAACTATGGGTAAAAGGCATGCACATTGCCGAGTACAAGGACGGATCCTACAACAATCATATCTCCAAAAGAGACAGAAAACTGCTGCTAAACAAATTGGAGCTTAGGAAGCTGAACAACAAAGTAAAAGAGAAAGGCTACTCCATCATTCCGATCAAAATGTACTTGTCAGATAGAGGCTTGGCAAAGGTTGAAATTGCACTTGCAAAAGGGAAAAAGCTTTACGACAAGCGCGAGGATATGAAACGTCAAGATGCCAAAAACGAGATGGATCGCCTTAAAAAATCCAGACGTTGATTGCTTCAAATTCAGAAAACCATACGATTGTAATTTCTGGTGCCGGTCCCGCTGGATCCATGGCCTCTGCCTTCCTTTCAAAAGAAGGAATCCCACATTTACTGATCGACAAGGCATTGTTTCCCCGAGATAAGATTTGCGGCGATGCCCTTTCCGGGAAGGTTTTCACAGTGCTGAAAAAACTGGATCCAGATATCCGCTCAAAAATGGGGGCTTTGGAATCTGATTTCCTTCCTTGTGAGGGAATCGTTTTCGTTGCTCCCAATGGCAAGAGCCTTGATGTCCCATTTATGAGTAAATCATCCAACGAAATGGCAGGGCCGGCAGGATTTGTTTCACCTAGAATGAAATTCGATCATTACCTGCATAACTACTTAAATGAAAACTACGCTGATTTCAGGCAAGGAACAGAATTGATTGAGATTGAGCAAGTGACGGGCGGATTAACTTTAACATTGTATTCAGCTGGAATCCAATATCAAGTTTTCACCAAATTATTAATTTCGGCGGATGGTGAACGGAGTCTAGCCACCAAAAAATTAGGCAAAATCAAAAAGGAAGCCGACCACTTTTCTGCCGGGATTCGAATGTATTACGAGGGCGTTGATGGCATGCATCCTAAAAACTACATCGAATTACATTTCCTTAAGGAGTTTTTACCTGGATATTTGTGGATTTTTCCACTTCCGAACGGCAAGGCCAACATCGGCGCGGGTGTATTATCAAAACACGCAGGTAAACAAAAAATGAATCTTCGACAGCAGCTGCTTGACTGTATTAGCTCACACCCTTCGATAAAGGATCGTTTCCGAAATGCCAAGCCATTGGAAAAGGTACAAGGCTGGGGATTACCACTTGGATCAAAAAGGAGAAAACTCTGTGGAGATCATTTTATGTTGGCAGGGGATGCAGCCTCTTTGATTGACCCATTCACTGGCGAAGGTATAAGCAACGCGATGTATAGTGGAATGCTGGCCGCAGAAACCGCTTTGGATGCGTTGCATAAGGATGATTTTTCTGAATCTGGCCTTCAACAATATGATTCCAAAGTTTACAGAAGACTGGGTGGCGAACTTAAGTTGAGCAGAACCATGCAGAAACTTTGCAATTATCCATTTCTATTCAATTTGGTGGTAAACAAGGCCGAACGCAATCGTGAATTCAGGGAAACCATATCCTGTATGTTCGACGACTTGGACCTAAGAGCCAAACTCAAAAAACCAGGTTTTTATTTCAATCTGGTTTTCGGTGGAAAATAAACAGAACTTAATTCCACACAACCACTTTTCCTACATTTGACCCTTTAAAATCCGAAACCATGGAAATTATACTTGCCGTAGTGTTTATCGTCGGCTACCTGTTTATTGCTCTCGAGCATCCTTTCAGTATTAACAAAGCGGCTTCGGCCATACTGACAGGAGTTTTATGTTGGACTATTTATGCCCTATACTCCACGGACATTGAATCCGTAAACCATCATCTTTCCGAGCATTTATCTGAAATAGCTGGAATCCTGTTTTTCCTTTTAGGAGCCATGACCATCGTTGAGCTCATAGATTCACACAATGGTTTTGAAACCATTACAAGCCGCATTAAAACCTCCGATAAACGCAAAATCCTTTGGATCATCAGTATCATCACCTTCTTCCTATCAGCAGTACTTGACAATCTGACCACGGCCATTGTTATGACTTCCTTAACTAGGAAATTATTGCATGATCGGCAAGAGCGATTACTTACTGTTGGTATGATCGTAATTGCTGCCAACGCTGGTGGAGCCTGGTCACCAATAGGTGATGTTACCACCACCATGCTTTGGATAGGTGGTCAAATCACTCCTGCAAACATCATTATCAAACTGATCTTGCCCAGTCTGATTTGTCTACTATTACCATTGATAATGATAACACCAAAGTTCAAAGGTCATGTGAATGAATTGGCATCCAATGATGAGCAAAAACCTTCTGTTTCTGCATCTGAGAGCACTTTGGTATTCGGCGCTGGAATTGCCAGCTTGATTATGGTGCCATTATTCAAAACGGTTACACACCTACCTCCTTTCCTTGGCATCTTGTTGGGTTTGGGAATCATGTGGGTCATTACGGAGATTATCCATCGAAAGAAGTTACCACATCATAAAAACAACCTTACGGTAACTAGGGCTTTGGAGCGTATTGATACATCCAGTATTTTATTTTTCTTAGGCATTCTGGTGGCAGTGGCCTGCTTGGAAAGTACTGGGTTGTTAAAACTTGCTGCTGGTTGGCTCGACAGCTCTTTTGGTGATTTGAACGCTATCGTAATCACCCTCGGTTTGCTTTCTTCTATTATTGACAACGTACCATTGGTTGCAGCCAGCATGGGAATGTATGATTTAGCTACTTATCCCACAGACCACTATTTGTGGGAGTTTCTTGCCTATTGCTGTGGAACAGGTGGAAGCTGTCTGATAATCGGATCAGCGGCCGGAGTTGCTGCAATGGGAATGGAAAAAATAGATTTCTTTTGGTATGTTAAAAATGTGAGTCTTTATGCTCTCATCGGATATCTTGCAGGGGCTTTCTGCTACATTTTGATGGAACCACTCTTTGTATAAACCTATAAAATCAGTCTCAATTGACTGAGGTGATACGGAACTCGGTTCTTCGATTGCTTGCCCTACCTTCTTCAGTTCCATTATCCGCAATGGGTTTTGTGTCGCCAAAGCCAACGGATGTAATCCTTGAAGTATCTATGCCTTTAACTTTAATATAATCCATAACCGATTTAGCTCGGTTATTAGACAAGGTCTGATTTGATTTTTTATCGCCCACGTTATCGGTATGTCCGGAAATCTCAATCACAACATTGGGATTTTTTTTCATGAATGAAACCAACTTATCCAATTCGGCAAACGACTCCTTTTGCAACTCAAAACTGTTTGTTGGAAAAAACACATTCCTAAGGACCACCTTGGAGCCAACTGTAACAGGCTCAAGTTTGATATCCAAAATATATGGTTTATTGCTTGTTTTGGAATCCTTGCAAGAGAAGTTATCCGAGTAAAACAAATAACCCTCTTTGCTAACATTCAATAAATAATCCTTTCCTATTGGTAAAGTAGCTAAGAATGTGCCTACCGATTCTTCCGTGCCAGATTTAACTACAGTTTTGCCTGACTCCAAATCGATGATCTCATAGGATGATGAAAGCTTGGAACCATTGTTGGCATCGACTACAACTCCTTTTACAAAACTTGTAGCAACCGGTCTGGCAGCCGTGTGCAATTTGAAGCTATACAGATCCAATCCGCCTTCTCCACCGGGCCGATCAGAGGATATATAGGCAACATCGCCCCTTGGCCCTACCAGCAGGCCTCGTTCATCATCAAAAGTATTGATTGGATAACCCAAATTAACGGGATCACCCCATGAGCCGTCAGGTCTTCTTCGTGAAACATAAATATCCAAACCTCCCATCCCTATGTGGCCATCCGAAGAGAAATACAATGTCTGATCATCCGGATGAATGTAAACGAATTCCTCTTCCTCAGATGTATTGATATTGGATGGTAGTTTTACAGGTTCACTCCATTTTCGGTCGTCGCCAATTCTTGACATGTAAATATCCTGTTCGCGGATACCAGTTCCTGTGATTCTCCCACGAATAAAGTAAAGGGTGCGACCATCACTGGAGAATGATGGTTGCGATTCCCATAGAGTTGTGTTGACTGGACCTCCTAAGTTCAATGGTTTTGTCCACCCGTCTTTTCGAAGAGCAGAATAATATAAATCACAAGAACCTTTGCCATCGTTTCGTTGGCAAGCTGCGAAAAACAATACTTTGCCATCTGAGGAATAACAAGGAACACCTTCATTTCCGTAAGTGTTAAGACTACCACCTGCATTCTTTGCCAAATCCCAGGAATCGCCCTTTCGATTGGCTATGTAGAAATCCTCGTGAAAACGGTTGGAACCTTGAGTCTCCGGACGATTGCGAGTAAAAATCATAGTCTCGTCGTCAACAGTGATAGAAGGGAAATACTCATCATATGTGCTGTTGACTCCATTACCCAGGTTTTTAGGATCAAATTCGACAGGGGCATTAATGGCTTCCAAAGCAAATTTGCAACAGGCCATACGAAAGTCGCTCAAACTTAGAAGCTCGGCCTTGGTTCCGGGTATGGTTTTATATCTTTCATAATGGCTTAAAGCATCAGCATATTTTCCAGTTTTGAATTCGATAGCTGCCAAAGTATAATAAGCCGTAGGATAAAAAGTAGGATTAATCTTGATGACCTTCCTGTAATTCAAAATAGCTTCATCGTATTTTCGCGACTCGATGGCCAAATCAGCCAAAATCAAATAAGGTTCAATAAACAACGAATCTTTCTTGATGGCCTTTTCCAATTCAATCTTAGCCTTTTCATTCAAACTCTTGTCGTAGTATTCCAGTCCGGATTCATAAAGTCGGATTGCCAGTGCATTGGTAGAGGAATATTTTTTTTGTCCAAAGGCTTGATACTGGAAAAGAGTCAGCAAAAGCAGCGCAAGAATATTGTTTACAATTTTTTGGGCGCTCATGGAATGTCTAAAGTTTTGTGTGTTTGGAGTGAAATCCGCCAAATAGGGTTGTTTTTCACAAAGTCAACGATTAACGGCGCCATTTTATTGGATTTACCAAATTCAGGCTGAAGAAAAAGCTGGCAATCAGGTTTTACATCCTTCAAAAAAGACGCGGCCCATTCCAAATCAGAGGGATGGAAAACCACCACTTTAAGTTCATCTGCTATGGCAATCGTTTCCGGTAGTGGCTTTCTGAACTTTTTTGGGGATACACATATCCAATCAGCATCGCCTTTAAGTCGGTAGGCACCCGATGTTTCAATATGGGTCTGTTTGCCTGATTGTCGTAAACCTTTTAGCAAATCGGTTAAATCATACATGCAGGGTTCTCCGCCTGTGATAACAACTATTTTGGATGGATGCAACGAAGAATCCTCTATTAATTTTTCAATTGGCATCAGGGGATGCTCGCTAGCATTCCAGGACTCTTTCACATCACACCAAGTACATCCGACATCACAACCGGCTAACCTGATAAAAAAAGCAGCTTTACCCGTGTGGGCTCCCTCACCTTGGATGGTGTAAAAGGATTCCATAACAGGCAACATGGATGGTGAAGAAACTTCCATCTGTTTCCTTAAAAATGAATTTCTTTCTTAGCGGCCATCAAGGTGTTTTGCAGTAAACCCACAATGGTCATTGGACCTACTCCTCCTGGCACAGGCGTAATCCAGCTACATTTCGGAGCGACTTCTTCGAAATGCACGTCTCCTTGTAATCGAAATCCTGTTTTTTTGGAAGCATCCGGAACCCGGGTTATTCCAACGTCAACCACGACAGCGCCTTCTCTCACAAAATCTCCTTTTAAGAAACCAGGCTTACCCAATGCTGCAATGATGATATCCGCTTCTAAGCAATGTGATTGCAAGTCGGCGGTCTTGCTATGGCAAATGGTAACTGTTGCATTACCGGGATTTGAGTTGCGAGCCATCAAGATACTCATGGGCATTCCTACGATGTTTGACCTGCCTATAACCACACATTTCTTACCGGAGGTTTCAATTCCATATCGATCCAATAATGTGACAATACCTTTGGGCGTAGCGGATACAAAAGAAGGTTTCCCTTGCATCAACCTACCTGAATTCACTGGATGAAACCCGTCCACGTCCTTTGACGGATGGATGGTTTCAGTTACATTATCAAAAGAAATATGGCGAGGTAGTGGACTCTGAACAATCAAACCGTCGATTTCCGGATTGGAATTTATCTCATGAATCTTGTCTAAAAGCTCGCTTTCCGTTACAGAAGAATCGAACCTTATTAAAGTCGAGCCGAAACCGATTTCGCTGCAGGTTTTCACTTTGCTACCAACATAGGTCTCGGAAGCACCATCGGTCCCAACCAATATGGCTGCCAAATGAGGTGCTTTCTTTCCGCTAGCCACCATAGAGGTAACCTCAGCATGAATTTCTTTCTTGATCAAGTCGGAAAGCGACTTGCCGTCTAAAATTTTCATTTTATAATATTTATTTTCTGATAGGCATATTTCGCATCAATTTGGCGGCATTCCCTCCTGAGAAGGCCTTCATCATTTTGCGCATGTCCTCAAACTGCTTCATTAATCGGTTTACCTCTTGTATATCAGTACCGCTTCCCATGGCAATCCTCTTTTTACGGCTGCCATTTATCAATCCAGGCTCTGAACGTTCTGCAGGAGTCATGGATCGTATAATGGCCTCAACGCCTTTGAATGAGTCATTGTCAATATCGAGATCCTTTACCGCTTTACCAACTCCAGGAATCATACCCAGCAAATCCTTCACATTACCCATCTTTTTAATCTGTTCCAATTGAGATAAGAAATCATTGAAATCAAATTTGTTTTTGGCAATCTTCTTTTGGAGTTCGGCTGCTTCTTTTTCATCAAATTGCTCCTGTGCCCTTTCAACCAAGGAAACGATGTCACCCATGCCTAAAATTCGATCGGCCATGCGTTCTGGGTAGAAAACGTCGAGCGCTTCCATCTTCTCGCCTGTCCCAACAAATTTAATTGGTTTATTTACGACAGAACGTATGGATAATGCGGCTCCACCTCGGGTATCACCATCCAACTTGGTAAGCACAACACCATCAAAATTTATCCGGTCGTTGAAGGCCTTCGCGGTATTAACCGCATCCTGACCGGTCATAGCATCAACTACAAACAGGGTCTCAGAAGGATTGACAGACTTCTTGATCAATTCGATTTCAGCCATCATGGCTTCGTCCACTGCCAGTCGACCGGCAGTGTCAATAATCACGGGATTGTATGACTCTCTAACGG
>JBKDSL010000169.1:0-20607 GCA_046340555.1 Bacteroidota bacterium | reverse complement strand
TCCCTGTCGAAAATGGCATGGGTAAGTATACCGTAACTGCATCCGGTGTAGGTGAGAAAAAATGGGGAGGTGTTCTTCGTGTGAAGGACCCAGCCACCAACCAGGATAAAGAATATCCGTTTGAGGCTACCTATATAACAGCTCCGCCTGCATCTATTGTGTCAGCAGATAAGATGAACGTATTGTATATCGGTGTACCTAACCCTATGTCTATCTCGGTTCCTGGGATACCTGATAACAATGTAACCGTTTCTGTTGCTGGAGGTGGTGTTTCATTGTCAAAAGGTGGAAATAGCAAATACAACGCAACCGCAACAACCATAGGTAAGGCCATGTTCAGTGTTTCAGCCAAAATGGATGGTAAAAGTGTGGGAATGGGAAGCGTGGAGTATAGGGTTAAAAGGATACCAGACCCCGTTCCATCAGTTCAAGGAAACAGAGGTGGAAGTATTTCAAAGAGTATGTTAAGCGCTGCAACGTCTGTGAACGCAATCCTTGAAAACTTCGACTTTGATGCCAAGTTTAAAGTGACAAAATTCGAGATGTTAGTAATCAAAAAAGGCAAAGATCCTATTGTTTGTAAGCCAACAATTGGGGCTGCATTCTCGGCCGAAATGAAATCTGCAATCTCTGGAACATCTTCTGGAAGCAGAGTGATTATCGATGGCATTAAGGCCCAAGGTCCTGATGGAACCACACGTTCTCTTGGATCCTTAACATACACCATACAATAGAATTGTTACTTCGCGAACTTATTAATCAACATATCATGAAAATCAAGAAATCCCTTCTGTTGCTTTCCATTGTGCTGATTTGTAGCCATATGGTACAAGCTCAAAATGTGCTTGATGGTGTCTACGTCCGCGAAAACAATCCTCAGCGTCGAGTAGTTCCTCTCTCTTTCCTCAGGGAAGCAGATGTGATGTGGTCAAAAAAAGTTTGGAGGATTATTGATCTCAAGGAAAAAATGAATCTTCCTTTCGGACAACCTGAGGAGGTAATAAATGATCGTCGTAGCTTAAATAGAATTCTTTTTGATGCTGTTTTAAATGGTGAGCTAACGGCGTATTCTGATGAGGAGTTCATCAAGCCGCTTTTTAGAGAAGAGTTCTTGAGTTCATTGGTGAAATCAGATAAGGTTCCTAAACTTGATGAGTATGGAGAGCCAGTAATTAACGCTGAAACCGGTCAACCAGATTCTGTCCAAACGGGCGATACCTTGTCTCCTACAGCAATTTTACAGTATCGTATTAAAGAAGAGTGGTTTTTTGATAAGCAACGTTCTGTAATGGATGTGCGAATTGTTGGAATGGCCCCTCTAAGTTTATTGAGAGATTCAAAAGGAAACATCATTGAAGGCGTTCCCCCTACCCCTTTGTTTTGGATATATTTTCCAGAGGCTCGTAAAATATTCTCTAATCAGGAGGTTTTTATGAGAGGGAACGACTCTGATCGTCGTACATGGGACGATATTTTCCTTAAACGAATGTTCTCAAGTTACATCTATAAGGAGAATAACGTTTTTGATCGCCGAATACAAGATTATGTTCAAGGCATGGATGCCCTATTGGAAGCCGAAAGGATTAAGATGGACATTACCAACCTGGAACATGACCTTTGGGAGTTCTAAGGACAAAAAAGTTCTAATAAAAAGCCCTGTGAAATTTTCACAGGGCTTTTTTGGTTTTTCGAACTAGTGGTATTGAATTTTACTTCTGTTGTTCAGCATTAACAACAGCGCTATCTGGATTTACAGCAGTTGAATCATTACCGGCTGTAACTTCTACCTCAGCATTTTTAGGACTGTTAGCTGGGAAGTCGATGTTCTGAACGAGGTCCATTGCGCAAACTGGGCACTTACCGGCTTGTGAACTTCCACTGTTTTCGCAACGCATTGGGCACACATACGCATTCACAGTATCTTTTACATTGGTAGCTGATGGTGCTTCAGTGGTTGAATCATGTCCGCTCCCACAAGAGGCGGCTGTAATAAGGAATGTGGCAAGTGCCAATTGTTTTAGCGTGTTCATTTTCATAATTTATTTATAGGTTATAGAATGGTTGTTTATTAAATCACATGTTTCTCCTGTATTGTCCGCCAACTTCAAACAATGAACTCGTAATCTGTCCTAAGGAACAGTACTTAACCACCTCCATGAGTCGCTCAAACATGTTTTGATTGTGAATGGCTGCGGATTGAAGATCCTGTAACATTGCAGATGCGGTGCTACTTCCTCGCTCATGAAGGCTTTTCAACGTGCCTAACTGCTCTTGCTTTTCTTTTTCTGTTGCTCTTATTACTTCAGCAGGGGTAATGGTAGGTGAGCCTTTTGATGATAAGAATGTATTAACTCCGATAATGGGCAGCTCACCAGTATGTTTCAAAGTTTCATAGTACAGACTCTCCTCTTGAATCTTTCCACGTTGGTACATGGTCTCCATGGCCCCTAAAACACCACCTCGCTCTGTTATACGGTCAAACTCTGTCAACACGGCCTCTTCCACCAAATCTGTCAGTTCTTCGATTATATAGGATCCCTGCAGGGGATTTTCATTTGTGGCAAGTCCGAGTTCGCGGTTAATGATCAGTTGTATGGCCATGGCCCTACGTACACTCTCTTCCGTCGGCGTTGTGATGGCTTCATCATAAGCGTTCGTATGAAGTGAGTTGCAGTTGTCATAAATGGCATACAAAGCCTGAAGGGTCGTTCGAATGTCGTTGAAATCGATTTCTTGGGCGTGCAAGGACCTGCCAGATGTCTGGATGTGGTACTTAAGCATCTGCGACCGTTCGTTCGCATGATACTTGCTTTTCATTGCCTTCGCCCAAATCCTTCGAGCTACTCGTCCTATAACCGAATATTCAGGATCAATACCATTGGAAAAGAAGAATGACAGGTTAGGAGCGAATGCATTCACATCCATGCCACGACTTATGTAATACTCCACATAAGTGAAGCCGTTAGCAAGGGTGAATGCCAATTGTGTTATTGGGTTGGCTCCTGCCTCTGCAATATGGTATCCCGATATGCTGACAGAATAAAAGTTTCGAATGGTATGCTCGATAAAATAATGTTGCATGTCGCCCATGAGACGAAGCGAAAACTCTGTAGAGAAAATACAAGTGTTTTGGGCTTGATCTTCTTTTAGTATATCCGCCTGAACGGTTCCTCTAACACTGGAAAGCGTTCGAGATTTGATCGCCTGGTACGTATCGGCAGGTAGCACCTGGTCACCTGTGACGCCCAATAACATCAACCCCAAACCATCATTACCTTCCGGTATAGGATAGTTATAGCGCGGCCGCTCAATCCCTGACTTGGAAAAGATGTTTTGAATTTGCCTCTCGGTCTCTTCTACAAGGCCGTTTTCACGGATGTGCTTTTCACATTGCTGGTCGATGGCCGCATTCATGAAAAAAGCTGCTACGATGGATGCAGGACCATTAATGGTCATGGATACGGATGTGGATGGGTTACACAAGTCGAAACCGGAATACAGCTTCTTGGCATCATCCAAGCAACAGACAGAAACACCCGCGTTTCCAATCTTTCCATAAATATCGGGTCTCAAATCAGGATCCTGGCCATACAAGGTCACTGAATCAAAAGCCGTAGAGAGTCTTTTGGCAGGTAGTCCCATAGAAACATAATGGAACCTCTTGTTGGTACGCTCGGGGCATCCTTCACCTGCAAACATGCGTGTAGGGTCTTCGTTTTCGCGTTTAAAAAGGAAAACACCTGCTGTGTAAGGAAATTCGCCAGGTACATTTTCCTGCAACATCCATTTCAATAAGTCACCCCATGCTTTGAACTTCGGGAATGCTACTTTAGGGATGCGCTGGTGAGACAATGATTCGGAAAAAGTTTTGACTTTTAGAACCTTGTCGCGGACGCGAAACTCGTAGAAATCATTTTTGTACAAAGCGACCTTGGCAGGTAATTCTTCCAACAGCTTTCTGTTCTTGCCGTCTAAAAGTAACTCAAGTTCAGTATATTTTTTTTGAAGAACGCTGCGTAGACTATCGTCTTCACCAGGTGACAATGTTTCAATAGTTGTTCGAATGGCGAATAGCTTCTGAGCAATGGCGCACTGTTCATCAACCCATCGGTCGTAACTCCTATTGTTTTCTGAAATCTCGCTTAAGTATCTTGTCCGGTGAGGAGGTATGATGTAGATCTTTTCACTCGGCTCTTCCGAAACACTAAATATCGATTTCAGGTTCGAACCTGTTTTTTCCGAAACGGTATTCATCAGTTTTCGATAAAGCCGATTCATCCCAGGGTCATTGAACTGTGAGGCGATTGTCCCGAAAACGGGTGTGTCCTCGTCAGCAATATCCCATAACTGATGGTTGCGTTTATATTGTTTGATCACATCACGCAATGCGTCCGCGGCCCCTCGCTTGTCGAACTTGTTTAATGCAATCACATCCGCAAAATCCAACATGTCGATTTTTTCCAATTGGGTTGCGGCCCCGTATTCAGGAGTCATCACATAAAGAGACACATTGCTATGGTCAGTAATTTCAGTATCTGATTGTCCGATTCCGGATGTCTCCAGGATGATCAAATCATATCCAGCCGCTTTGACAATGTCTACGGCTTCTTTGACATGTTTGGATAATGCAAGGTTACTTTGCCTGGTAGCCAATGAGCGCATGTAAACCCGCGGGTTGCGAATGGCATTCATACGAATGCGGTCTCCCAACAAAGCGCCACCTGTTTTTCTTTTGGAAGGATCAACCGATATGATGGCAATATGTTTTTCGGGGAATTCGATCAGGAAACGGCGTACCAGTTCATCAACCAATGACGACTTGCCTGCGCCGCCTGTACCGGTGATACCTAATACAGGAGGATTGTTTTTTTGTGCCATTTCCAAAACCGTATTGGAAACGGAGTGGTACACTTCCGGATGGTTTTCAGCTGATGAAATGATTTTGGCGATAGACTTTACATCCTTTTCACCCAAATGATTGATTTCCTTTTCGATGATATTGCCGGTTGGGAAATCACATTTTTCAAGCATATCGTTGATCATGCCTTGTAATCCTAAAGATCTGCCATCATCAGGAGCATAAATCCTGCATATGCCGTAGGCATGAAGTTCCTTTATCTCTTCGGGTAGTATCACGCCTCCACCCCCACCGAAAATCCTGATATGTCCGCAACCACGTTCATTGAGCAAGTCATGCATGTATTTGAAATACTCCATGTGTCCGCCCTGATAACTGGTCAATGCAATGGCATTGGCGTCTTCCTGTATGGCACATTCCACAACCTCCTGAGCGCTTCGGTCATGCCCTAGATGAATCACTTCCGCGCCTGTAGATTGAATGATTCGACGCATGATGTTGATCGAAGCGTCGTGCCCATCGAAAAGACTAGCGGCGGTAACTACTCTAATCTTGTTTTTGGGTTGGTATTTTTCAGTTTGCATGATGGTGCAAATTTAAGAAATTGCCCCTTACCGATTGAATGTCTAAATAGTTAAAAAACAAGATATTGTATAATTTGAGGATGAGCTCCAGCCAATGGATAGGTTGTATACTTTTGCCGCATGTATTTTATAGCCTCCAAGGTTCTTGCGTTCATAGCCGACCCGTTCACCTGGTTTTTGGTAATGTTTGCGGTGGGCCTATTTCGCTTTTTGAAATACAGGAAGGGTAAGCGCAGCTTAGTTTCATCCTTGGTTTTGATTCTACTGCTAACCAATCCTTTTTTGAGCAATTTGGCGATTCGGTATTGGGAGCCCGATACTTATTCGGCGGATTCTATTTCTAAACCTTATGACGTAGGAATATTGCTTTCAGGTGCTACACGCGGCTTGGACCAGTCTGCACAAAGGCCTTTGTATGGTCCGGGCGTTGACCGAGTTCTTCAAACAATTGAACTCTATCAGAAAGGGAAGATTAAAAAAATCATTCTTACCGGCGGGTCTGGAAGTTTGGAGTTTCCCGAGCAAAAGGAATCCTATTGGACGATGAAACTTCTCAAGGATTTTGGAGTGCCAGATTCTGTGCTATTTTTAGAAGGCGAGTCTCGAAACACAAGGGAAAACGCACAGTTCACTGCAAAGATGATTCGGGACAATCCTGAATTGAATGGCAGAAAACTATTGATCACCTCGGCGTTTCATATGCGCCGTGCTTCGGGTTGTTTTTCCAAGGCCAACTTGGAATTTGATATTTACCCGGTTGATTCTGGAAAATCCATATTGTCACTGAATCCCTACAGGGTCATCATACCTAACGTTTATTCAATCCATGTTTGGGATCTTTTGATTCGTGAATGCTTAGGCATGGCTACATACTATTTCATGGGCTACATTTGATTTAATGAACTAATTTCGAGCTCACATAAACTTAAAAACCCCACAATTGAAAAATCTATCACTATCATTAAACATCATACTGCTATTGGCAGTTGGGTTCTTGTATTACAAGGTTTATTCGAATCAAAGCCCCGCGCCCATACTTGCCAAAGGCACATCCATGCGTGGCGATGCTATTGTTTTTGTAAATTCTGATTCGTTGTTAAAGAATTACGATTATTACAACGATTTGTTAAAAGACTTGCAAGCCCAAGAAGATAGCGTAGATATGTTACTCAAGTCGAGATCAAGATCGCTTGAAGCCGAGTTTGAGGCTTACCAATCAAAGGCCGCTTCCATGTCGCCGGAACAGCGTGCGGCTATCGAAGAAGGCATGATGGGAAAGCAACAGGAGCTGATGCGAATCAAGGAGGTCATGGTCGACAAGTTGCAATCCCAGGAATCAGCTATGGGTGATTCTGTGCATTCAAGGCTTGTCGCCGTGTTAAAAGACTTGAACAAATCCAACAACTACTTTTATGTGATGGGTTACCAGAGGGGAAATGGTATTTTGTTCGCGAATGACTCTTTAGATATCACCAAGCAGGTGCTTGAGGAGCTTAACAAGTAACAACCTTACAAACCCTTAAGATTGTTTATCTGGTTCTTCATAACCAGGATTTTTTCCTCTGCATCCTCTTTTTTCTTCCTTTCGAGCTCAATCACCTCTGGCTTTGCACTCGCCATGAAACGCTCATTCTCGAGTTTCTTGTTGACAGACACAAGGAATCCCTCCAAATATTGAACCTCTTTGGTGAGTTTGAGAATCTCATCATCGGTATTTAACTGCTCACGGATGTCTAGGAAAAACTCGACATTGCCAGCAAGAATTGGAACCATGTTGGCGGGTTTGCTTTCCAATGATTCTATAGATGAAATGTTGCACAATTTTGAAACCGCAGGAAAAAATCCTTCCAATTCACTTCCAGTATGGTTTAGGCGGTAAAGTTTTAACGGTTCTCGGTTTGGAATATTGGAGGTTTTTCGAGTGTTCCTTATGGATGTCACAAGTTGCTGCATCGCACTGAATCTCTCAGTGGCTGCCGTATCAGCCTCGCCACTATTTGGCCATGAAGCAACAATCAAACTTTGAGAGGGCTCACGCTTTTCCAAGTGATGCCAGATTTCTTCTGTGATGAATGGCATGAAAGGATGAAGCAATTTGAGTAGCGATTCGAAATGGGTAATCGTCTTGTCACATGTGGTTTTATCAATATAGCCACCTTGCTCAGGTTTTACCAGCTCCAGATACCAAGAGCAGAAGTCATCCCAAACCAGTTTGTAAATCGACATAAGCGCTTCAGACAGTCTGTATTTGCTGAACAGACTATTGATTTCTGAAGTTTCTGCGGCAATCTTTTGTCCCAGCCAATCAGTTGCGGCCTTGTTTCGTTCGGTAAGTTGTTGGTCTACTTTTGAATTCTCCCTCCACCCGTTTATCAGGCGGAATGCATTCCAGATTTTATTTGAAAAATTCCGTCCTTGCTCACAAAGTGATTCGTCGAATGGAAGATCGTTACCTGCAGGAGAGCATAGCAGCATGCCAACTCGAACACCATCCGCACCATATTGGGCCATCAACTCAATTGGTTCGGGAGAGTTGCCTAACGATTTAGACATCTTTCTGCCAAGCTTGTCTCGTACAATCCCCGTAAGGTAAACATTGGTAAATGGTTTCTCGCCACGGTACTCATAACCGGCAATAATCATCCGTGCCACCCAGAAAAACAAAATCTCCGGTGCAGTTACCAGATCATTGGTCGGATAATAATATTTGATGTCGGCATTATTCGGATCCTTGAATCCGTTGAACACAGATATCGGCCATAGCCAGGACGAGAACCAGGTGTCGAGCACGTCTTCATCCTGAGTGATAGGTGTATCGATCTTGAATCCAGGGATTTTTTTCGTGAAAAGCTCTCTTGCCTGATGCTCGGTCTTTGCCACTACAAAATTACCATCTGCATCATACCATGCGGGAATGCGTTGTCCCCACCACAATTGACGGGAGATACACCAGTCGTGTACATTTTCCATCCAGTGACGATACGTGTTCTTGAACTTATCAGGCACCAGCCTGATGTTGTCGTTCATCACATTCTCAAGTGCGGGCTTCGAGATTTTGTCCATCTTCAAAAACCATTGCATAGAAAGCCTTGGTTCGATCACAGCATTGGTTCTTTCCGAAAAACCAACACTGCTTTTGTAGGGCTCGACTTTCACCAAGTGCCCGGCAGCGTCTAGGTCTTTAACTATTTTCTTGCGGACATCGAAACGGTCTTCCCCGATGTAATGTCCTGCGGATTGACTCATTTTGCCGTTTGGAGTCAGGACGTCAATCATATCCAACTTGTGTTTTATACCGAGTTGGTAGTCGTTTATATCGTGAGCTGGAGTAACCTTCAGTGCGCCTGTGCCGAAATCCATGGCAACATACTCATCGGTGATGATTGGAACTTTTCTGTTGGCAATCGGTACGATTGCATGTTTTCCGTGCAACGATAAATATCTGGGGTCTGTAGGGTTCACACATATGGCAGTGTCACCAAGTATGGTTTCTGGCCTTGTGGTTGCAATTGTTATCCATTCGTTAGTCCCTTCAATGTTGTATCGAACGTGGAATAGGGAGGAGTCAACTTCTTTGTGGATTACCTCTTCATCAGATACGGCAGTCATTCCTGCCGGATCCCAATTCACCATCCTGGTACCGCGGTAAATCTGCCCTTTGTTGTGTAGGTCGATGAAAACATCTATGACGGCTTCCGACAAATCGTCCTCCATGGTGAAACGAGTGCGCTCCCAATCGCAGGATGCGCCTAGTTTCTTGAGCTGTTCGAGAATAATACCACCGTATTTCTCTTTCCAATCCCAAGCATATTTTAAGAACTCTTCCCTGGAAAGATCCTTCTTTTCAATACCTTTTTCCTTCAACATTGCAACCACCTTGGCTTCTGTGGCGATAGATGCATGGTCGGTTCCTGGAACCCAGCATGCGTTCTTACCCATCATGCGGGCCCTTCTTATCAAGACATCTTGTATGGTATTGTTGAGCATATGGCCCATGTGTAGAACTCCGGTCACGTTGGGCGGAGGAATTACTATGGTATATGGCTCACGATGGTCTGGTAAGGATCTAAAAAAACCATTATCCAGCCAATACTGGTACCATTTTTCTTCGGAAGCAACAGGTTCGTAATTCTTTGGAATCTCCATAAATCAGGAAAAGATTGGGGTGTAATTTTCGACACAACAAATATCCTAAAATTCGCGCACTCTTCGCAGCGCTTATCGGTCTGCATAAAAAATTGACAATCAAATTTATATGCACTTTTGTAAGCCTTGTGGGATTCTATTCATTTTAAATTCATAGTTGCAAGAATACTTTTGGCACGTTATATGGAATGTGCTTGCATAGAATAGACAATCAATCTACCTTTACAATATTATTTAAACAAAAAAACAAATGAAAAAGATCATCTTCTCCATGTTCATCGTGCTGGGTGCTTCGTTCACCGCTTTGGCACAAGCCGATCAAAAAGCCACCGATCCAGATGCTGCTGAGATCCTATTTGAAAAAGACGTCCATGATTTCGGCACCATCGAGTATGGTGGCAATGGAAAGTATGAATTCAAGTTTTCCAACACCGGAAAGAAGCCCCTTATTATCACTAACGCCAGAGGTTCATGCGGTTGCACGGTTCCAACCTGGCCAAAGGAAGCAATAGGAAAGGGTCAATCCTCTACCATTAATGTGGAATATGATACAAAGCGTCCTGGTCCATTCACCAAAACCGTTACAATCAGCTCAAACGCCAACACAGCTGAAAAAGTGATTACCATCAAAGGAACTGTAACTCAGCCTGACCAGAGTGGGGATCAAATGCCTTTGAAAAAGGAGAATCCTTCTGCACCAGTTGAAAAAGGTAAGTAAACGCTAAACAGCAAAGTTTATGAGAGTTTTAATCGTATCGTTGTTTGTATTTGCATTCACATCTGTTTCTCTTGCGCAAACAGACAAATCATCCACAGCGGGTATTAAATTCACTGAATTGGAGTATGACTACGGTACAATTCAACAGGGTGATAAAGTCCATCATGAGTTCCAATTCACCAGCACAGGTAAAGAGCCATTGATGATTTCCCAAGCTAAAGGGTCTTGCGGTTGTACAGTTCCAGAATTCCCAACTCAAGCACTGAAAAAGGGTGAAAAGGGAACCATAAAGGTTACTTTTGATTCTGCAGGCAAAATGGGGTCACAGGATAAGACCGTTACAGTTATTACCAACACACCTGATAGTCCGATTGTTCTGCATATCAAGGGAGTAATAGAGCCTGCTGCCCCTTTAAATACCCCCGAGGCTAGGCCGATGGAAAATCCAAAGAACTGAGCTCAGCGATTAAAACATTAGATTTGCACCCCCGTGGTTAACATGGGGGTGTTTTTATTTGATACCATGCCGAAAATCTCTAATAAGGGCAATTCCATGCCCGCATCGCCAATCAGAAAGCTGATTCCTTATGCAGAAAAAGCTAAAGGGGAGGGTCGTAAAGTTTACCATTTGAATATTGGTCAGCCCGACATAGAAACTCCGCAGGTCATGTTGGACGCGGTTAGAAATAACCAATTGAAGGTAATTGAATACAGCCATTCAGCGGGGAATGAGTCTTACAGGAGAAAGCTAGTTGGGTACTACTCAAAGTTTGGTATCAGTCTCGATTACTCCGACATCATGGTAACCACAGGAGGGTCTGAGGCCATAGAAATCGCCATGATGACTTGTTTGAACGAGGGCGACGAGGTCATCATACCAGAGCCCTTTTACGCTAATTATTTGGGGTTCGGCACTCAAGCCGGCGTTCGCGTTTGTCCGATTGAATCTTCAATTGAAACAGGTTTCGCATTACCTCCCATCGCGGAATTTGAGAAAAGGATAAACTCTTCCACCAAGGCCATCATGATTTGTAACCCTGGTAACCCTACCGGATATCTGTATACAAGGGCTGAGTTGGAAGCATTGCGTGACCTATGTCTTAAATATGATTTGTTTTTGTTTTCCGATGAGGTTTATAGGGAGTTCTGTTATGATGGCAATGAGTATGTTTCAGTGATGTCGCTTTCAGGATTGGAAGAACATGCCATCATGGTTGATAGTGTTTCCAAGAGGTATAGCGCTTGTGGTATCAGGATAGGTGCCTTGGTTTCCAAAAACAAGGCAGTAATGGCCGCCGCATTGAAATTCGCCCAGGCGCGATTGAGTCCTCCAACTTACGGGCAGATTGCTGCCGAGGCTGCAATAGACACACCAGATTCTTATTTTGAAGCCGTGTCACGTGAATACGTTTCTAGGAGGGATTTCTTAGTCGAGGCCCTTAATAAGATGCCAGGTGTGTTTTGTCCAAAACCGAGTGGCGCCTTCTATGTTATCGCTCGATTACCGATAGATGATTCAGATCGTTTCTGCCAATGGCTACTCGAGTCATTTTCTTATGAAAATCAAACTTTGATGTTGGCTCCGGCAACCGGATTCTATTCTTCACCCGAAAAAGGAAGGGATGAGGTTAGGTTGGCTTATGTTTTGAATAAGGAATCACTTGATCAGGCTATGAAGTGCCTTGAAAACGCACTTAAGGAATATCCTGGTCGGAAGATTTAAATTCCGTCCACAGTTCCTTCAGCGAAATGTAACTGTCTTTCAAAAGCGAACCAACTTTTTCTTTTGGAATCCATTCAACACGTGTGATTCCTTCTTCGATCTGGCCTTTTGGTGATTTGATGCCTTCACAACTCATTTGATACCAGAAGGTTCTTTTCAGTGCTGGTGCGCCTTTTAATAAATATCCGTGATACGTTACTCCAGCCGGTTTTATTATGCTCAAACCATTGATTCCACACTCTTCTTCCACCTCTCTAATGGCTGTATTTTCCGGGTCTTCTCCTGGATCCATTTTTCCCTTTGGAAAATCCCAAATACCATTCCTTAAAATCATGATATAACTCCCTGTTTTGGGATCATACACAAGCCCGCCACCGGCATCGATACATTTGAAGTTATTGCAAAAATTTTTGAAAGACAGTTCCGGGTTTTCAGTTACTATGGAAATCCGTGAAGCTGACACCCTCTTGTCCAAAATGTTGATTATGTCTTCACGTGAAATTTGGATTTCGCTTTTTGACTGAATTGAACCACACTCTTTAAACTCCAATTCGGTATCGCTCAGGAAAACTTTGTACTTTTGTGACATGGGTATTGGATCGACTGCAACAAATATAGCTGATTTCCTACTGCAAATTAAAGCGGTGAAACTCTCACCTTCAGATCCTTTCAATTGGGCATCAGGTTGGAAATCTCCAATCTATTGTGATAACCGGATCACACTTAGCCATCCTAAGATAAGAACATTCATCCGTCAGGAATTGGTTAAGATTATCGATGAGAAATTCGGCGCTCCTGATTTGATAGCTGGTGTAGCTACCGGTGCAATAGCACAAGGTGCATTAGTTGCTGAATCTTTAGGCCTTCCTTTTGTATATGTTAGGCCGGCACCCAAAGATCATGGAACCCAAAATCAAATCGAAGGAGAGGTCAAAGCTGGTCAAACCTGCATAGTAATTGAGGATCTGATTTCCACGGGACAGAGCAGCATCAAGGCAGTTAATGCGCTTCGTGACGCAGGCGTGATTGTAAAGGGAATGGTTTCAATATTCACATATGGTTTCCCTGTAGCAGTGGACGCCTTCAAGGCAATTTCTTGTCCAGCCTATTCACTGAGCAACTACGATGTTTTGGTTGAACGTGCCTCGCGATTGGGATATATCAATGAAAACGAGCTAGACCGTCTTAAGGTTTGGAAGGAAGCTCCTGAAAAATGGTCTTGAGGACGCATTTTCATTACCCTTCAAATATGTACTTCACTTCTTTTATTCCAAACTCACGTGTTTCTGTATCTGTTTGGATTTGCAAGTAGCCCTCTTCTGTAACACCTCTTATAATTCCGTTGGTTCTTATTCCGTCATATTCGAATTCCCTGATTTCACCCAATCCGAAAAGTAATTGGGAATAGGATTCAACGATTTTTTTCTCTTCGCCGTTTCTGATCATTTCAAAAAATTCAATCAGAACGTTCCGCCATTTTGTTGTGAATTCCGGAATAGAATCAATGGTTTTCTTGGTGATCTTTTTAAGTGAAATCGCTTTAGGCTGATACGCTTTGAATGCTTCTTGATTCAAATTAACACCAACTCCCACAATGCTATGTGTACACCTTTTTTCTCGGATTGAATTTTCGATTAGGATTCCAGCGATTTTTTTTTCTCCGAAAATGATATCGTTCGGCCATTTAATCTTGAATTGATAGCCTGAATGATTCGTCAAGGCAGTGCAAACACTAAGGGCAACTGCTTGATTAATCAAATTCAATTTGGATGGCTCTAGAAAATCAGGGAAGAGTATGACCGAGGCAAGCATGTTGCTTCCTGGCTCACTTTCCCACACATTACCTTTTTGGCCTTTTCCTGATGTTTGATAAAAAGACAATATGGCAGTTCCCTCATTTACCTTAATTGCATTTTGCAAGAGTTCTTGGGCAAATCGGTTCGTTGAATCCACTTCTTCCAAAACTATGAGGTCGCTGTTTGTGTTCATTTGATGTCTTAGTGACTGATTTGCAGCATGAAGCAAAAAGAGTTATTTTTGTACAAACTTATTCAATAGATAGATGCCCGTTAGCACCAAAAGAGCTGCCAAGAAAACATCCGTTAAAAAATCTACAATCCAAATAGGCCTTTTAGATGCTATCATTTTAGGAGCTCAGGAGAAAAAAGCAAAAGATTTGGTTGTGATGGATCTCAAATCCACTGGAACTTCGCTAGCTGATTTTTTTGTTGTTTGCCATGGAGATTCAAGCACACAAGTCGACGCCATAGCCCATTCAATTGAAGATGAGGTGTTTAGGTTGTTGGGCGAGCGCCCGTCTTTCCGTGAAGGTTTTGCAAATGCAGAGTGGATTTTGCTGGATTATATCAATATAGTTGTTCATGTATTCTTACACGAACAACGGGAGTATTACGGCATAGAACGCTTTTGGGCCGATGCTAAAACAACTGCAATTGGTTGAACATTCCTGCCCTACCATTGTTTAATTGCCGTTATTGTCACTATTCTTCCTCATGGCATGGATATTGACAACACTAACAAACTGATACCAAAAAGATGTCTGATTCGAACAACCAAGCCAGTGGTGGCGACCAAGGAAGTGGAAAAAAGTTTTCCAAGAAGGGAATTGGCAAATTCAACTTCAATTTTTATTGGATTTACGCCATTCTGATTTTAATAATTTTTGCAGTTAATTTCATGGATCTTGGTGGTCAATCCAAGGAAACCAGTTGGATACAGTTCAAAAATGAAATGCTGCTTCCACGCGATGTTGACCGTATCGAAGTGATAAACAAGGAGCGTGTTAATGTTTATATCCGTAAGGACAAACTCAACCAAGACAAGTACAAAGATGTCTCTAAAAAAGCCTTAGGTGATGCCCCAAATGCTGGTCCGCATTTTTTCTTCACCATAGGTGATGTTGGTTCATTTGACAAGCAGATTGACGAAGCACAGCAAGGTTTTGCAGAGAATGAAAAAATCGCCATCAAATACAATAATAACGAGCGTAGCCTATTCGACTTTTTCCTTACATGGTTGTTTCCCATAATTCTTTTGGTGCTGCTTTGGATGTTCCTGTTTAGAAGAATGGGCGGTGGTGGAGGCGGCAGCCAGATTTTCAATATTGGAAAATCCAAGGCGCAGCTTTTTGATAAGGATATGCAGGTGAAAGTGACCTTCAACGACGTTGCAGGTTTGGAGGAGGCTAAGGTCGAGGTTATGGAAATCGTAGATTTCCTCAAGAACCCCAAAAAGTATACATCTTTAGGAGGTAAAATCCCTCGTGGCGCCTTGTTAGTGGGTCCTCCCGGCACGGGAAAAACGCTTCTAGCAAAAGCGGTTGCGGGAGAAGCCCAAGTTCCATTCTTCTCGCTTTCCGGTTCAGATTTCGTTGAAATGTTCGTAGGTGTAGGAGCCAGTCGTGTTCGCGATTTGTTCCGCCAAGCCAAGGAAAAGGCTCCTGCAATAATTTTCATCGACGAAATAGACGCCATTGGTCGTGCCCGTGGTAAGGCACCTTCTTTCAGTGCCAATGATGAGCGTGAGAGCACACTGAACCAGTTATTGACTGAGATGGACGGATTCGGTTCAAATAGCGGAGTAATCATTTTGGCCGCTACCAATCGCGCAGATGTTTTGGATCGCGCTTTGCTTCGTCCAGGACGATTTGATCGTCAGATTTATGTCGAGCTTCCTGATTTGAATGGAAGAAAGGAAATATTTAAAGTCCACTTGAAGTCTGTAAAGACGGATTCAACAGTTGACATTGATTTCTTAGCCAAACAAACCCCTGGATTTTCGGGAGCCGACATTGCCAATCTTTGCAACGAGGCTGCCCTCATAGCAGCACGACGTAACAAGAGCCTAGTGGATAAACAAGATTTCCTCGATGCTGTTGACAGGGTTATTGGCGGACTAGAAAAAAAGAACAAAATCATCTCCGCACACGAGAAAAAAGTAATCGCATTCCATGAGGCGGGGCACGCAACAGTTAGCTGGCTATTGCGTCACGCACATCCATTGGTTAAAGTCTCAATTGTACCCAGAGGGAATTCCCTCGGTGCTGCTTGGTATCTGCCTGAGGAGCGGCAGATTACCACTAAGGAGCAGATAGTGGATGAAATGTGTGCGGCTTTGGGAGGAAGAGCGGCCGAAGAGGTAATGTTTGGACAAATTTCAACTGGTGCCCTAAGTGATTTGGAAAAAATAACCAAGCAAGCTTATGCAATGGTCACCATATTCGGCTTGAATGAAAAAATAGGAAATATATCCTTCTACGATTCTTCCGGACAACAGGATTACAATTTTTCAAAGCCGTATAGTGAAAAGACGGCCCAAACCATAGATGAGGAAGTTAGCAAATTGGTTGACACTTGTTATATACGAACCAAGGAAATTCTCGCATCAAACAAGGAGAAATTGGAGAAATTGGCAACCCATTTGCTAGACAAAGAAGTGATATTTAAGGAAGATCTGGAGCAAATTTTCGGAAAAAGACCTTTTGAAGATGAGGAAAGTAATGCATCGATTCAAACCGATCACAGTCCGAGTTCGGAGTCTGGAGATGCCCAGATTGGAAACTCACAATCAGGTGCTGAAAACTGATTTTGCCTCCATGTAATTGTTAGGATTTTATAGGGTAATTTGCCCTTGATTTCTAAATTACATCAAAATGCAGGAAAGCGCTACCAGGGAAAAAGTACTGAAGAAACTCAGAGCATCTCTGATTTCTAAAACTCCAGAACCTACACCGGGAGCGGACTATCACCAATCCATTTTCAATTCCGTTGCTGAGGTTCCGGAATACTTCTTCGCCAAAGCCTTTCGTGAGGCAGGTGGCTTTTTTCAATTCTGTAAGGATGAAATCGAGTTTGCAGAAGTCCTGATGGAAATTGCACATAGGAACCAATGGCGTAACATGGTCTGTACCGAGCATGCGCCTTTGGATTTTTTACGCCAATGTGAATTCAATGTTAGCGCTGAGCATAAAAACCTGCATGCATGCGATGTGG
Organism: Bacteroidota bacterium; assembly: GCA_046340555.1. Lineage (GTDB taxonomy): Bacteria > Bacteroidota > Bacteroidia > AKYH767-A > OLB10 > JALRAP01. The sequence continues at coordinate 3,566 of JBKDSL010000169.1, read as the reverse complement.
CCATTTCATCTTGTGAATATCTGATAGCAAGGACCGGTTCAATTGTTGTATCCTCCGCTTCTGTTTCGGGTCGCAGCCTTCCTTTCTTCGCAAACGCACATGTTGTTGTAGCCTTCACAAGTCAATTGGTGAACGACCTTAAAGATGTTCTGGATGGATTGAAATTAAGAAAGGAAGATTTCAGCCCGTCTTCACTTTCATTCATTACAGGTCCGGGACGTACGGCAGATATTGGCAATGAAACCGTGATAGGGGCACAAGGGCCTCTAGAGCTTTATCTTTTTCTCATAGATAAGGATGGTTGGTAATTCGGATAGCACTAAATGGATTTGTGTTTATAAGGCTCAGTCGCAAGTAAATGCAGAAGTCGTGACAGCCGTATTGTCTGAAAACGGCATTGAATCATTTCGCTCTGATCGTCGCGATTCTGTTTATACTTTCATGGGAGAGATTGAGGTTTTGGTGCCCGAAGCGCAGGTGAAAAACGCATTAATTGTTATAGAGTCCATTGAAATTGACTGATCTTAAGCAACGAGCCATTACCGCATTGTTCTTTTCGGGCATTGTGGTTTCAAGCATCATGGCCAATCAATGGACTTTTCTTATCCTGATGGCATTACTATTGATTTTGGGAATGCTTGAGTTTTACAAGTTGATTTCAATAGGCGGTAGCGTTCCTCAGAAAGTAATGGGACTTTCAATCGGCATTTCGCTATGTGCGATCACTTATTTTATTACTGTGGGAATTTTAGCTGTTGAGTCGCTCACCTTATTGCTGCCATTATCGTTCTTGGTATTCATATTCGAGCTTTACAGGAAACAAGAAAAGCCCTTTTTAAATATTGGCAGTACCATGGTCGGTGTCATTTATCTGGCTATTCCGGTTTCAATGATGATTTTTATGGCTTTCATGCCATCTGGCCAAAGTGGCATAACATATCATGGAGGACTTTTGATGGGATGCATCCTCCATATTTGGGCTAATGACACAGGCGCCTACTTTGTGGGTAGTCGATTCGGAAAAAACCGATTGTTTGAAAGAATTTCACCCAAAAAGTCTTGGGAGGGTTTCTTTGGTGGATTGGCACTATCTATTGTAGCAGCTTGGTTGAATCATCGATTGTTTGCAGAGCTGGAATTGAATGAATGGATGGCAGTCGCCGTTTTGATGTCCGTTTTCGGTACACTTGGCGACCTGGTTGAGTCGATGCTCAAGCGCAGCATTAACATCAAGGATTCCGGAACGCTTTTTCCGGGACATGGTGGCATCCTGGATAGATTTGATGCGTTATTGGTTGGGATACCTTTTGTTTGTTGTTACCTGTGGCTTATAGGTCACTTTGGTTGACTCAACTCTGCAGCCTCTAAGCCTTTGGCTTGGATCTCTCGCAGCATTTTTCCTATGTCTTGTTGATATCTGAAATTTAAAACAGAGTCCAATTTTTCAAGTCCGCCACGGTATCTTGAAAATGCAATGAAGTCGGGATTTCCAGGAAGTTTGCCTTTAACGAAATCATAACGATACCTATTCAAATCACTTATCGGAAGTTCGTTTATCTCCAATAAAATCCTCGCAATCAGGCTATACTTTTTTTCTGCTTTGTAAGTTGCTTTGTCATTAGGTTTGAATGTGGAGTACAGGCTGTCCAGGCGCGAATATCCTTGCATCATGTGTCGGTAGTAAAACTCATCATCCTTCAGTCTGTTTGCATACCGCACATATTCGTTTGAGGCGGCGCCGTATTTGTATTGAAGGAATCTTTTAGCTCCTAGCTCTCCAGCCAATGTAGCCAGGTTCTCATTCAAATCCACTGCGCTTGGCAAGTAAACTGTAGCATGTGCTAGTTCATGAATTATGAGTTCAGCCAATTTGCCCGGTCCACGATTCAACATATTTGACAACACAGGGTCGGTGAAAAATCCGAGTGTTGACCATGCTTCAGGCGAGTAGATGTCAGACTCGTATCCTTGCATTTCAATTTTAGCAGCTTCTTGTAAAGCCAGACCTTCATTGAAAAATCCTTTATATGAAACAGTGTTGATGAACGGAAACCACCATGTCTTTTCTTTGAACTCATAGGGCAGGGATCCGGTTACTACCCACATTACCGGTTTTTTGTTTTGTTCGAAGTAAGTGGTATAGTTATCGGTGTTCTCCAATCCTAAGGAATCCACCGCGAATCTCCGAACCTCGTCTATGTAATCAAGTTTGGCTAGGGTTAACGAGTCGGTTATTCCATCGTGCCTCAGTTCATCAATCGATACAGCATTGGAAACAATATTTAACTGCCCTCGTAATTGCCGAATGCCATAAATTACCAATTCATGGTTCCAAAGTATGATTAAGAAAAACAGAGTAAGTAAAGCCCATAGGGCTTTTTTCCATTTGGCCATCAGTAATTGAATGGAGGAAACTTAAATACTATATGTTCCAGTTGCAAGCAAATCCTTGGCGATTCGCCTTCTGGCGTCTTTAGTATTGAAAGGATTTGTTTTAGTAAATCTTTTCAGTCCCATCATCATCATGCGTTGTTCATCACCTTCTGCCATGGCATTGATGGCATTCTTACCTGAAATAAAAATACGGTCGGCGCTGTCGTTGAGGTAGGTTTTCATGATGTCCAAATAAATGCCGCAGGATGCTTCTCCTTTTATTTGAATCAATTTCTCCACCCTAAGCATTACAGATTCGCTGGCGAATGTTTCTATTATCATGTCGGATACATTCATGATGATTTCCTGTTCAGTGGTGAGTTTCATCATGTATTTTTGAACCGCTGCTCCAGCTATCATCAGACCCGCCTTTTTGAAATTAGAAATCAGTTTTCTTTCCTGTGCAAAGGGGGTTTCATCTGCCGCTGCGAAATCAGGTATCGACATGAGTTCTTTTTGTACGTTTTGAGCCGGAGTCATCAGGTCGATTTCGCCTTTCATGGCCCGCTTCAAAAGCATGTCGAGCATGAGTAATCTGTTGATCTCATTGGTGCCCTCGAAGATACGATTGATTCTAGCATCACGATAAGCCCGGTCCATAGGAAAATCTGAGGAGTAGCCATAACCTCCGAATATCTGTACGCCTTCATCCACAACGAAATCCAAAACCTCCGACCCCAGTACTTTTAAAATGGCGCACTCTACTGCGAATTCCTCTGCGGCACCCAACAAGGCTTTATCAAAAGCCAATCCTTCTGACAAGAGGCTTTTCTCCATTTCGTCTATTTGATGGCTTGTTCTGTAGAGGGCCGATTCCATTACGAAGGTTCTGATAGCCTGTTCTGCCAACTTGTGTTTGATGGCGCCGAATTTCGCAATAGGCATCTTGAACTGTTCTCGTGTGTTGGCATAGTTCAAGGATGCTGAACATACGCGCTTACAACCTCCTAAGGCAGCTCCAGCTAATTTGGCTCGACCAATATTGAGGATATTAAATGCAATCAAGTGTCCTTTCCCGATTTCTCCAAGAAGATTTTCTTTTGGGATTTTGCAGTCACTGAAAAACACTTGTCTAGTAGATGATCCTTTGATGCCCATCTTGTGCTCCTCCTCACCTAATGAAAGTCCAGGAG
>JBKDSL010000168.1:0-56454 GCA_046340555.1 Bacteroidota bacterium | reverse complement strand
ATCCATCACACCTTGCACGTCCGAGGTTTCGTAATCGGTGCGGTTGTCTTTAACTAGTTTGTAGGGATGGAACACGTAGCTTCGGATCTGGCTACCCCACTCGATTTTCATTTTGGTGGCCTCGGTGGCAGCTTTGGCTTCGTTGCGCTTGCGCACTTCGAGTTCGTAGAGTTGGGAGCGAAGCATCTGCATGGCGCGTTCTTTGTTTCCTCCTTGAGTTCGTTCTACCTGACAAACCACCACGATTCCCGAAGGATGGTGCGTAATCTGAACCTTAGTCTCTACTTTATTTACGTTTTGTCCGCCTGCACCACCTGAACGTGATGTTTGGATACTGATATCGGCGTCCTTGATTTCTATGTTGATGGTGTCGTCGACCAATGGATAAGCAAACACGGATGCGAACGAAGTATGGCGACGTGCGTTTGAATCGAAAGGTGATATGCGGACCATGCGATGCACGCCATTTTCACTTTTCAGATATCCATAAGCAAATGGTCCCTCGAATTCGAGTGTTGCCGATTTAATGCCCGCACCGTCGCCATCGGTGCGATCGATTTCGGTGACTTTCATACCGTGGCGTTCACCCCAGCGGATGTACATACGCATAAGCATCTCGGCCCAATCCTGGCTTTCTGTACCGCCGGCTCCAGAGTTGATGGTGACAACGGCATTCAATGAATCCTCCTCGCCACTCAGCATGTTTTTAAACTCCAGGTCATCTAACATGCGCAGTGCCTTGCCGTACTGCTCATCAACTTCCTGCTCTGTGACCTCTCCTACCTTGAAAAAATCTAGCAATACGCCAGCATCTTCAACAGCTCCTTCGGTTTCACGAAAGAGGTCGGTCCAAGTTTTCTTTTCTTTAATTTGTTTGAGGATTCGCTCGGCTCTTTTGGGATCGTTCCAAAAGTCGGGAGCGTGTGTCAGCTGTTCCTCCCCGGCTAACAGCGACAGCTTTTTGTCGACGTCAAAGATGCCTCCTCAGGGCATTGGCTCTCTCCCTTAAATCTGCTAATTGATCAGTTGTCATGATGCAAAAATACGAATCAGCGACCGAATGGATAAATATTTGTTGTTAAGCGAAGCCATTGCCATTCAACCCCTTATAATCGCCATTGGCAACAACTATCGGTTTGTTAACCAAAAAAGCATTGACAAAGCTTGGATTGACATAAGAAAAACTTGACTCGTATTTATTTTATGCCTTAATTTTGTTTGACCCTAAAAATTAAACCAAGTACTAACCAGAATCAAGATGTTTTCAACAGCCCCCAATCAAAAGGGGTCTGGTATCGCCTTTTTGAGCATTACCAAGACTTCCTTTTCATTACTTGTCATTATCACTTGCCTAATCGCATCCACCAACAAGAGTGAGGCACAGAACTTACAAATAACCGATTTCGTACTATTTGCAGGAGATGGATCCAATCCGCAAGGTTTGGCCGTTCCACCTTCCCCAGGCTATGGTGTTTCAATCGGAACATCCAATACCATCAATGGAGGTAATGTAGGTGCCAAAATATTGGTAAAATCTTCCGGGAATATCAATGCCAATGTGCGAAGCGGCCAGCGCGTCGAATTTGCCAACAGCATTTTGATGAACGGGAGCATCTTCGCCGCCAACAGCAATGCATCAAACGGCACCACAGTATTGACAGGCTCCAGCTTATCACTAACAGGAAGCATACTCGCCAACGGAAACATTTCGGTGGGTGGCGGAACCATCAGCGGAAGCGTAACGAAGCCAACCAACTACACCTACACAGGACCCAATCCCAATGGCGGTGTCATCAATGCTATTCCGGTTATTCCGGCTTTGCCAACGCTTCCTACGCCAACGGTTATTCCTGCTGCAGGAACACAAAACATTTCTGCCAACATCACCATTACCCCAGGGGCTTACGGTAATGTGACATTGGGAGGAAACCGTACCGTTACCTTGAGCGGACCTGGTGATTACATCTTCAACTCAATTAATAACTCTGGAACAAGCAATGTGTTCCGCTACGATTTCCAAAACAATCCCAATGGTGTTTTCCGCATTTTCGTTAAGGGCAATGCCTTTTTGAATAAAACCACTTCCACCCTGTTGAATGGCGGAAGTGCCAACCGTATTTATATGGAAGTGCAAGGAAACGGCGCCGGCTCAACCAGCAACGCTTACTCCTTTGTGATTGCCAACGGCGCCTCCGGTGGTGTGTCTCGCTGGTTCGGTACCGTATATGCACCATACGCTGGTATTTTGATGGGATCAGGAACTGGCACGACCTCCATCACTGGAAGCTTATGGAGCGGCACACAGGTGATTATCAATAGCGGTGTAACCACCAACTACGCCGCCTATGTGAATTGCCAAACCCCTACTGCAAATGCTGGCCCCGACCAAACCATTAGCTGCACGAACACCAGTGTGACATTGAACGGCTTATCAAATGCCATCAACGCAACCTATTCATGGGTGGCATCAAACGGAGGTAATATCGTTTCAGGAGCCAACACCGCCACACCAGTTGTCAATGCAGCAGGCACCTACACGCTTACCGTTTCGACTGGATCTGTTTGTACTGCCTCTGATGTTTCGGTTGTTACTTCCAATTTCACAAGTCCTAATGTGAACGCAGGTGTTGACAAGTTCTTGACTTGCTCAAACACATCCGTTGCTTTGAACGGATCTTCTACGACAGTGGGAACTACCTACAGCTGGAGCGGTCCTGGCATCGTTTCTGGCGGAAACACATTGACTCCAACAGTAAATGCACCCGGCAACTACAAACTAACCGTAACCAACCCTACAAACGGTTGTACAGCATTTGATTTGGTTGAAGTAAGTACAGACTACACTGCTCCAAATGTGGACGCAGGCAATGGTATCGAGCTCACATGCGCCTTAACAAGTACCACACTGAATGGAACCTCCACCACCAACGGTGTTTCATACAGCTGGACAGGACCAGGAATTGTATCAGGCGCAAACACTGCTACACCATTGATCAATGTAGCTGGCACTTATACATTAACCGTTACCTCAAGCACGAACGGATGTTCTGCATCCGACAACGTTAACATCACATTGAATGTAAAGGCCCCTATTGCCAACGCGGGATCTGATGATGAACTGACTTGTACAACAACATCTCTTAGTTTACAAGGCTCTTCAAGTGTTACGCCTTCCAATTTTGCTTGGATTGGACCTGGCATCACGGGAGCAGGTAATACAGCAAGCCCAAACATCAATGCCGCAGGCACCTATACTGTTGTTGTAACGGACCCATCCAACGGTTGCACAGCAACAGATGATGTGATGATTACCCTCAATAACACCGCGCCGATTGCAGATGCCGGTACTGATAACACCATTGATTGCAGCAATGCAATTGCTGCTTTAACCGCCGCCTCCACTACTTCCGGCGCCACCTTCGCATGGAGTGGGCCAGGCATTAGCGGTGGATCCAACACCTCGAGCATTTCTGTAAATGCAGCAGGCACTTATACGGTTACCGTTACCAATCCTGCCAATGGATGTACCTCATCAGATGTGGCAGTGGTCACAACGAACTTCAACAATCCCAACGTTGAGGCCGGCGAAGGCAACGCAATTACCTGTGTAATTTTGGAGGTATCTCTTAATGGATCGTCCTCCACAGCTGGTGCACAGTTCTCATGGAGTGGACTCGGGGTGGCTTCCGGTGCGAATACCGCCAATCCCACCATCAACGCCTTGGGCACTTACTTCCTTACTGTAACAGATCCTGCCAATGGTTGTACGTCTGTTGACTCAGTGGTTGTGGAGGAAGGACCTTGCATTGTTCCTTATTACAAACCTTGTCCAGGCGGCAAGGACCAAACCAAATTGGGTTGCGAGTTGACTTCGCTATATGAAAACTACTTGCTGGTTGGACAAGACACTATCCAGCAAATATTCTTCACCAGTCCTGACTCGGTTTACATCGAAATCATTTCAATCGATGGTGAAACACAAAACCTATTCAGTCTGATTTATCAGACAACAGGCTATGGCTTGTCTGATACTATCCCGAACGGATTGAACCCGCTGATCATCACTGGCCGATTCCCAATCGCCAACCTGCCCAATTTGTTGAACCCGCAGGTTGCTGCCAAAATCAACTATGTGCGCCCTGTTTTCCCTAGCATTACTAGCAGCGGTATCGCTTTAACTCAAGGCGATGTAGCACAAACATCCAACATTGCCCGCGAAGGATTTCAAGTGGATGGCAGCGGCGTTAAGGTTTGTGTAATGTCGGACAGCTACAACACCGTGCCTGGCAACAATGCCAACGCAGATGTGGTTAACGGCGACTTGCCAGGTGTAGGAAATCCAGCAGGAAAAGGCACGCCCGTTCAAATCTTCAAAGAATTTCCTTATGGTCAGCGCTCCGACGAAGGTCGTGCCATGATGCAACTAATACACGATGTTGCTCCCGGTGCCGAATTGGCATTCCGTACAGCTACCGTTAGCGAAGGCGATCAAGCTTTAGGGGTGATTCAATTGGCACAAGGCGGATGTGATGTAATCGCGGATGATGTTACCTGGATCACCTCTCCATTCTTTAAGGATGGTGTTATCGCCAATGCGGTTGACTCTGCAAATGCCATGGGTGTTGCATACTTCTCTGCAGCTGGAAACTTCGGCTCGAAGTCATACGAAAGCACTTTCAACCCGATGGCAGCTCCACTTGGATTGACTGGTCAAGCTCACGATTTCGGTGGTGGCGACAATCTGCTTAGCGTGAATCTTCCTGCAGGAACCTACACCATTGTAATGCAATGGCAGGATTCGATTTATTCATTAGGTGAAACATCTACTGGCTCCCTCAACGACTTTGATATTTATCTTACCAACCAGTTTGGAACAAAATATTTCGGTTTCAACCGGAACAACTCGGGTGGAGATCCATTGGAGGTGTTACCATTCACCGTTCCTGCAGGACAAACTGTTTCAGCTAACCTGTCTGTTATCAGAGCAAGCGGAAACACTTCTGCCAAGTTCAAGTTCATCGTATTCCGCGGCGAACTTAGCTTCAACGAATACACATCAGGATCATCTACTATCGTGGGACAATCCAACGCGAATGGCGCCATAACCTTGGGCGCGGTTAATTACACCAATACACCCGCATTCAATCCTGTTCCATTCAATCCTCCCGTTCAAAACTTCTCTTCCCGAGGTGGAACTGAAGTGAACGGTGTGGTTCGTAGTAAGCCCGATTTAGTTGCGCCTAACGGAGGCAACACCACTGTACAGTTAGGTGGACCAAATGTAGATGGCGATGCCTTCCCGAATTTCTTCGGAACTTCTGCTGCTGCTCCTCATGCTGCAGGTGTTGGCGCCTTGCTGAAGCATGGCAAGATGAAATTCTACAATCAGGAGCTTAACCCTGCCGATATTCGTAGCATCCTACAGACAACTGCTTTGGACTTGTCGACTCCTGGATTCGATTTCGCTACAGGTAACGGTTACATTCAAGCCTTTGATGCATTGGCTACGTTCGCTGCTCCAACTCCTAACTTGGACTCCATCCGTACACCTATAACAGCTGGTTCAGCTGCCACAACGGTAACCGTTTACGGTAATTTCTTCACCACGCAATCGCAAGTTGTATTCAATGGAGACACATTGAGCACCTCGTTCGTAAACGGCTCTACATTAACAGCGAGTCTGCCTACTTTCTTCGGTAACTATGGTTTGTTTGTTTACACGCCTCCAATTGTACCGAACATCAACGACGGCGGCAATTCCGACACCTTGTTCTTCTTCGATCCGATTAAGAAGAACGTAGTGGTAACGGCCGACAACAAGACCAAGAAGTATGGCGAAACCGTTCCAACCCTCACTTACAGCGTTACGGTGGATGGAACACCCTTGGCTTCCTCAGGCTTTACAGCAGCAGAGCTGGGCTTGGGTAACCTTACCATCTTGACGCCTGCCAACAGCATGAGCAACGTAGGTATCTACGCCATCGCCCTCAACCAAGGAACGTATGACCCGGGCTTCAACACCTTCTTCAATTACACATTGAACAATGGCTTGTTGACCATTAACAGGATGCCATTGGTGATTACCCCGAATGATACGACGATTACGTACGGGGATAAAATAGAAATCAAATCTTTCGAATATGAATATGATGAGAGCTCTATCACCATTTCCGAACGTGCCACGTTCCTAACAACACTGGCGGCAGATCATGAGAACAACATTGCAGAAGAAATAGCGCTTGTAAACGCCAGAGCATTAGTAAATGCTAGGGCACTAGTGAATTCGGACTTGTTTAATCTGAGCGCAATTGCAAGTGCCAGGGCACTAGTTAATGCTAGAGCGCTCGTAAATGCAAGGGCACTAGTCAACGGAAGTCTTCTTATTGACACAACAAAGATTGTTGACGTTGCCACAGCATCAGTGTTCAATTACCAAGCAGACTCAGCCAACGCTCCTCTTGTTAGCGCGCGTGCACTTGTTAATGCAAGGGCATTGGTTAACGCCAGGGCTTTGGTTAATGGCAGCGCGGTAGTAAATGCAAGAGCGCTGGTAAACGGCTCTCCTGTTGTAAATTCCAACAACACGGGAACTTCAACTGACCCAAGCAATTCAAATGTGGCCGTGATTATTGATTCAACCGATGCTTTTGCACCAGTGAATGACACTTTGACGATATTCAAAGGAATAAATTTAATTACAGGAACATTTGCCGGAACCCATGCAATTGCTCCAGCCGGGTATCTATCAAGCAATTTTGAAATAAGCTATGGTTTAGGCACATTAACGATTTTGCCAAGAAGTTTAAATGTCAATGCTGATAACAAAACTGCCACATATGGGCAGTCGATCACGTTTACCTCATCCGTTTCAGGCCTACAATACGGTGAGACCTTGAATCAAATTGCATCTGGAAACGTTACTTATTCGGTATTGAATGGCGCATCCGTCATAGCGCCTATTTATCCGGCAGGAATTTTCAACATAGTGCCATCGGGCATATCTTTGAATGCTCCGGCTGACTATGTTTTAAGTTACAACAATGGAAGCCTTCAAGTCAATCCAGCAGTACTTACAGTTCAAGCCGACTTAAAATTCATCAACAGAAATGATCCGTTGCCAGCTTTCACCTCCACAATAACAGGGTTTGTTGCAGGCGGCCAAAACACCGTAGTTTCTGGACCCACATATACTGTGAGTCCTTCAGGCTGCTGTACCCAAGCAGGCCAATACACGATTACCCCTGCTAACTTGGTGCTTACTGTACCTGGAAACTACAACGTCAATTATGTAAGCGGACCGCTATATGTAAATCCAAAAGGACAAGGAGCCAAGAAAATCAATGTTTCATTGGTTTGTGTTGATACCGTAAGCAACCATCCATCCGGATTCCCATTCTTAGCCCGATTCCAATGGGAAAACCAGAACAATACTCCAGTTTACGTTCCACTTGGACCCACCAATTACTTCAATGCTGCTGGCCAGTATGTAGGCAACCCTCCAGTATTGTTTGCTGCAAACACCATTGGGGTCTATGAAATTCCATTTGATGGTCAAAGCATCCAGTGGGTATGCATCAGCTATAATGGAAACCAGCAAGTAACCGCAACCAGTAACTCAGGAACATCCACCTCAAATAAATGTGCCGCGCACCTCAGCAGGACGACCCTAGAACAAAGTCAAATCACTGATTTGTTCAATGTATTTCCAAATCCAGCTATAGACGAGTTAACCATCCAATCGAAATTTGAAGAGCTTAATATTACGCGAATTTCTGTTTTCGATGCCTCAGGAAGATCAATTAGCTTGTCTGATACCAATTTTGAATCCCCAGTCGAATCCACCAAAATTAATATTGCAAAACTCAATCCAGGCATCTATGCCATATCCATTGAAACTGCAGGCAATCGATTCGTTGTCAGGTTTGTGAAACTGTGATAAATAACCCTGATACAATACATGTAAAAACGGGGGCAATGCCCCCGTTTTTATTTTAGGTAAATATTAATACCTTAGGGCACGTGTATACTAAGGCATCTAATCGTTTTTTCAAGTATTTCAACAAGCCAAGAGCTATTGGCGTTGGCCTGTTCAGCCTGATTATTTTTCACTGCGTTGTGCTTTTTGCAGAATGTGATACTACATCGTTGAACAAAACGATAGAAGACAGTAAAAAGTATTTTAGTTCAAATCCAAATCTTGCAATTCAGAAATCGAAGCAGGTATTGGAACAATCTAGAAAATGTAATTTCCAAAGAACAACCGCAAATGCATTAAAAAACCTAGGTATAATTTACTACAACAAGGGGGATTACATAAGTGCACTTGAAAACTGGAACGAGGCATTAAACATATTCAATGAAATAAATGACTTAAGCGGTGTTGCGAATATCGAAAGCAATCTTGGAGCAATTTACTTCAATCAGGGTGATGATGTAAATGCACTGGATTATTACTTAAAAGCCTTGAAAACCGCAGAAGAGATTAAAGACACCTTGCGTATAGTCACTACATGTATAAATATCGGAGGCGTTTATTCCAATAAACCAACCACTAAAAGTAAATCTGTAGACTATTATTTGCGTGCTCTTCCTCTCTCTGAAAGCATCTCGGATAATGATGCTATCGGAACAGCCTGCGTTAATATTGGCGAATATCATTTAGGAAAAAACATGCTGGATTCAGCATTGTATTATTTTGAAAAATCACTCACCGCATTCAATGATTCAGAAAACAAGCCCTACACGTTGAATAATATCGGTAAAGTTTATTGCAAAAGAGGTCAATATGACAAAGCCATCGCCTACCAAACCCAAGCATTAAAACAAGCAACCGATCTCAAATCGAAAAATGACATTGCCCTTTCCTTGCTTGGCTTAGCTGAAACGCACGAATCAAAAGGCGATCTTCAAAATGCAATAAAATTTTATTCTGAAGCCAAGGGCATTTCCATCCAAATCGGCGCTGACTACCAACTGAAAAGCGCATACCAAGGACTATCAAATACAAATGCTGCACTAGGTGATTTTAAACAAGCTTATGAGAATCAGAATTCCCTAATGGAGATAAAAGACCGATTGTTTACGTTAGACTCCGAGAAAAAAATCGGGACTTTGCAATTCAGTTTTGATTTGTATAAAAAGGAGCAAGACCTTGTAGACAAACAAGAGCAAATCAAAAGACAAAAACTAGTGCGTAATGGTTTCATCGGCGGCTTCGCCATCGTGCTGCTCTTCGCCGGAGTATTTTTATCACAACGCAATCGCATATCCAAAGAGAAAAAACGCAGTGACGAACTGTTGTTAAACATCCTGCCAGAGGAAACAGCAGAAGAGCTGAAAGCCACTGGAAGTGCCAAAGCGAAGAGCTTTGATTCCATATCGGTACTGTTTACCGACTTCAAGAACTTTACCCAAGCCAGTGAGATCTTGTCGGCAGAGGAGCTGGTTGAAGAAATCAACCAATGTTATTCAGAGTTTGATCGCATCATCACTAAACACGGTTTGGAAAAAATCAAAACTATTGGTGATAGCTATATGTGTGCTGGTGGAATTCCTGTTAAATGCGAAGACCATGCCGAACGTATAGTGCGTGCCGGACTTGAGATGCAAGCCTTCATTGAAGACAATAAGCAAAAGCGAATGCAAGCCAACCTGCCCTATTTTGAGTTGCGATTGGGCATACACTCCGGCCCAGTAGTGGCGGGTGTTGTTGGTACTAAAAAGTTCGCCTACGACATCTGGGGCGATACGGTGAATACCGCTTCTCGAATGGAAAGTAGTGGAGCCGTTGGAAAAGTCAATATCAGTGAAGCCACCTTCGAACTTGTTAAAGACAAATTCAATTGCACACCACGAGGCAAAGTGGCGGCCAAAAACAAAGGCGAAATCGAAATGTATTTCGTTGAGGGCGCGATAGCCTAAACCAACAACAACTTTACCTGCTCTAAATGAGCGTCCTTTTGTGGCTTACGGTCACGTATAGACGTTTGCGTAAAGTAGTGATGCTCGGTTAAAAATCGAACCTGCATCTCATTCCATTCGCGTTCGGTAGCAATTTGACCGAGCTCAACCATCTCGCGAAAAACCTTATTGCCGGTTTCAAAAAAATCGTTGCGACCTAGATAATCCAAATCAGCATCACAGATAATCATCTGCCAATCGTTCAACGGCTGTTGGGGTACACGGGTGGCCATGATCATACCGCAAATGATCTCTAATTCATTTTCAGAGAATCCCAAACCTGGAAGGTAATCGCGGGCAAATAAAACACCAGTCGCTTCATGTTCCTTCGAATCCAAAATAAAACCCGAGTCATGGAATACTGCAGCCACGCCTATCAACTCCAAACCGTTGGTGTCAACCCCCTCTGCTTGACCAATTCGCAATGCAGCATTTAACACATCACGCACATGCTCTACATTATGGTAATGCAATCGAGGTGAAAGCTCCCGCTCTAAACGAGACATCATATAATCGTGAGCTTGCTGAAAACGGGGATTCATGCTGAACGGAAGTGACGCGAGTCTAAATTACAAAAAAACGACTTATGTCAGCATAAAATCATCGGTTTTAATCCACATCCATCTTCATACATTCCCTTACCAATTCTGGCTCGAAACCATGGCTAATTCCTGCTCTCAATAGCGTCTGCCTGGCCTTGAAATCATCCTTGCCGCCTAAGACCTTTCGTTTCACCTCCAATAATTTTCCAAGAGTCGCCAAATATTCCTCGTCAGTCAGGTTTTCCAAAGCCCGCTTAATACACGCATCTGAAACGCCATGCCTTTTCAGTCCTACGCGAATCTTGATCCGCCCCCATCGCTTAGTCCGATGCTTTCCTCTTGCATAAGCTTCTGCAAAACGGCCTTCATTCACAAAGCCCTCCGTTATCAGAGCCGTTAAACCCTGTTCAACCTCATCTTTAGTCATACCCAATGAATACAACTTATCGCGCACCTCCTGTTGACTTCGCTCCTGGTAAGCACAATACGAGCGCAACTTTTCCAGCGCGGTGAAAAGGGTGTACACTATGGTTTTCGGAGATTTGGGCATAATGCGAAGTTAAAAGGAAAAATTAAGTGGTGGGTGGTAAGTGGTGAGCTACTTGTCACTTGTCATTTGTCATTTGTCATTTGTATCACCAAGATCATTTATATTAATTTCGCGCCTTGATGACTTCAGCCAAGACGTATATTTCGCCCGGTGCAAGGCATATGCTTTTGGCGACTTTTTATTTTGCCTTGATGAATATTTTCATCAAAGCGATCAGTCACCTGCCGACTATGGAAGTAGTGTTTTTCCGGTGTGGCATTTCGTTGTTGATTTGTTTGTTGTATTTGCATAAAGAGGGTGTTGATTGGCGCGGATCAAACAGAAAGCTGTTGCTGTTGCGAGGCGCATTCGGTACCGCTTCGCTAGTGGCATATGTGGCCACAATTGCCCACTTGCCTTTGGGAACCGCCGTTACCATTCAATATCTTTCACCTGTTTTCACCACCATTCTAGCTGTTTATGTGCTCGACGAAAAAGTAAGACCGCTACAATGGCTATTCTTCCTGATATCATTTGCTGGAGTATTGGTAATACAGGGCGTTAGCGACCACGCTGAAAATTTTTATATTCTGATTGGTATTCTATCGGCAGTCGGTTCAGCATTCGCATACATCACCATCCGTACAATCAAAGATCGAGAGCATCCGCTAGTGGTGGTATTCCATTTTCAATTGCTAGGCACCCTTACGGGGATGTTCTTTACCGCTCCTGTTTTCGTGATGCCTACTGGTTGGGACTGGCTGAACCTGGTTCTAGTGGGCTTATTCACGCAGCTGGGTCAACTCAATATGACCAAATCGTTGCAAATGGAAAAGGTGGCTGGAGTTTCTATACTGAACTATATTGGTGTATTGTATGCCACTCTAGCTGGTTACTTTTTATTCGATGAATTGTACAGTTGGCACACCATCCTAGGGATGTCGCTGATAGTGGCAGGTGTAGTGCTGAGCATGTTGGTATACCGAAAAAAAGAAAAGCCCGCATCTAAGTGATACGGGCTTGCTAAAAAAATCAATTAAGACTATCAGTGTCCGTCGTGACCTGTATGTGCATGGCCGTGTGAAATCTCTTCAGCAGATGCTTCACGCACTTCAATAACTTCACCAGAGAAATGCAAATGATGACCAGCCAAAGGATGATTGAAGTCCATTTTCACATGCTCGGTAGTTACTGCCATCACACGTCCGTCTAAACGGTTGCCTTGGCTATCACTCATCGGTACCATGTTGCCTACGCGAATCAATTCCATGTCAATTACGCCATCAACCTTGAAAATGTCGACAGGCAATTCTACTAATGCATCAGGATCGAGAGCACCATATCCATTCTCCGGATCGATACTGAACGCGAAAGAATCGCCAAGGGATTTGCCAAAAAGGTTTTCTTCAAATGCCGGAATAAGACCACCGGATCCAAATAGGAATGTCAAAGGTTGTTCTTTGCCGGCTGTTTCGATGTGTTGCTTTTCAGCGCCTTCGGTGTTGGCCTCCAAACGGTACGTTACGGAAACCACTTTGTTGATTTCAATTGTCATGATTTAAGTTTTGGTTGTTTTTTGGATGCGAAGCCGTCTGAGGCGAAAACGCATCGAGAAAGCATCGGATGTTGTAAAATTAAGCAAAATCCGCGAAGTAAACTTGAGTTCCAGGACTGAAAATTAGAGTGAAGCGTTGAACAAAGCCGTTTGTTCCAACAACTTGCGCATGGCAGGTTCTTTCAAGCCTTTTCGAAGGCCTTCCACATGCCGTTCATGGTGACAATCCGTTCCGAGCAGATCCACAATGCCCTCATCCACCATCTTCAAGGCTATGGCACGGGCATCGGGTCCGTAATAGCCCGAAATGGAGTTCATATTCACTTGCATAAGTACACCGGCATCACGGAAGGTTTTGTATTTCTCAAAATCGCGATACCAGAACGGATAGCGCTCCGGATGTGCCATGATTGGTCGGTAGCCCTTCAATTGCATATTGAAAATCACCTGTGATAGGTTTTCGGGAGCATTGATGTAAGACACTTCAAACAGCAAATGATGCTCACCTAATGTAAGCAGTTTTTCACCTTCCAACTTCTTGATGAAACCTTCATCCACATAATACTCAGCAGCCGCAAAAACCTCTACGGGTACGCCCTCTTCTCTCACTGCTTCCCTAACCGAATCCAAAGCGGGCAATATGGTGGATGCATCGTTTTTGTAAAAATCACTCATGATATGCGGGGTGCACCAGAATTTCTTGAAACCCATTTCATGCAAATCGCGGATAAGCTTCAAAGAAGCTTGCATATCAGGAGCGCCATCATCCAGTCCAGGCAGCAAATGCGAATGCATATCTGTGCCCAAAAGAGAATAATCAGCTAATGGAGGTGATTTCTTTTTGAAAATATCGAACAGCCCCATCTTAGTAGGTCGACTTAAACCATTCGTAAGTTTGCCGAAGACCTTCACGAATACGAACCTGAGGTTCGTATCCAAGATACTTTTGCGCCAAAGAAATATCAGCCAATGAACTACGAACATCACCTGGCCGGTCGGCGCGGTGATGCGGTTTCATTTCCTTGCCGGCGATTGCAGCAACCTCATCAAACAATTGATTCACCGTAATACTCTGCCCTACCGCAACGTTGTATACACGGCCAAATGCCTCGGCGTTATCTGTAAACATTGCACGGACGTTAGCCTGTACGGCATTACTCACATGGGTGAAATCGCGGGTTTGCTCTCCATCGCCATTGATCCAAGCTTCTTTATTGTTCAAAACGGCATCCATGAAAAGTGGTATTACAGCTGCATAAGGCCCAGATGGATCCTGACGCTGCCCGTAAACGTTGAAGTAACGGAGGCCGATTATTTTCATACCATAATTCAAGGAAAACACACCGGCATATAATTCATTGGTCATTTTGGAAACCGCATAGGGCGACAATAATCTTCCAGTGCGATGTTCGACTTTTGGAGAGTCGGTTATATCTCCGTAAACGGATGAAGAACTTGCATAAACGAATCGCTGCACGCCTGCATCACGAGCGGCAATCAGCATATTGAGGAATCCATTCACGTTGGATGCATGCGTGAGGTCAGGATGAGCAATTGATCTAGGCACCGAACCCAAGGCTGCTTGATGCGACACCATATCTATGCCCTCCAATGCCTTGACACAGGTAGGCATGTCTTTGATATCTCCATCGATGAACTCATAAACGGGGAGTGACAAATACGGCTCCACATTCACCATAAAGCCGTTACTCATATTGTCGAGAACACGCACCTTACGAGCTCCATTCATGATCAGGTAATCTACCAAATTAGAGCCGATAAAACCTGCACCGCCGGTAATCAGAAACGACTTGTCCTTTATTTCATTGGTATGGAACATCAGTGACGCGAATGATATTGTTGTTCGTAATAATTGAGATACTCTCCACTAGTGACATGCTCCACCCAATCCTTGTTTGACAGATACCAATCGATGGTTTTGGACAGACCTTCTTCGAATTGTATGGATGGTTCCCAGCCCAATTCTCTTTTGAGTTTGGATGCATCTATGGCATAACGTTGGTCATGGCCAGCACGATCCTTCACATAGGTAATCAATTTGGCGGAAGCACCAGGCTCACGATTCAGTTTCTCATCCATCAGCTTGCAAAGCAACATTACCAAGTCAATGTTTTTCCATTCGTTGTTCCCGCCGATGTTGTAAGTTTCACCATTCAACCCCTTATGAAAGATCACTTCAATTGCAGAGGCGTGGTCTTCTACCCAGAGCCAATCACGGACGTTATCACCTTTCCCATATACAGGAAGCGGCGTCATGTTCATCACGTTATTAATCATCAATGGGATCAACTTTTCAGGAAAATGGTGCGAACCATAATTATTGGAGCAGTTGGAGATAACAACAGGCATTGCATAGGTATGACCATAGGCACGTACCAGGTGGTCGGATGAAGCCTTGGAAGCGGAATATGGACTACGCGGATCGTAAGGAGTTGTTTCCGTAAAGAATCCTGTTTCACCTAAGGAGCCATATACTTCGTCGGTTGAAACATGGTAAAACCTGCAGCCTGGCTTGAATCCATCTTCTGTTTTCCATGCTCGACGCGCTGCATTCAATAAGGTGGCAGTACCAAGTACATTTGTTTTAACGAATACCAATGGATCGGTAATACTACGGTCCACATGTGACTCTGCAGCCAAATGTATGACGGCATCGATGTTTTCAAGTGCGAAAAGTCCATCTATGAAATCAGCATCGGTGATATCACCCTTGACGAAAGTATGGTTGGATAATTCTTGAACATCCTTGATGTTCTCTAAGTTACCTGCATAGGTTAGAGCATCCAAGTTTATGATATGGTATTGTGGATAGCGCTTTACGAATCTGCGTACCACATGACTTCCAATGAAGCCGGCACCACCGGTGATGAGAATCCTCATGATTGCTGAATCGATTTTTCGTATTTATTCAAATGTTGCTCCCATTTCCAAGCGCTTGCCACCATTTGGTCGAGGCCTATCTCGGCTTTCCAACCAAGCTCCTTCAAAGCCATGCTGTTGTTGGCCCATACCTGCTCGACATCGCCAGCTCGACGAGGGGCATACTCATAATTCAACTTCAATCCATTGACCCGCTCGAATGCATCCACAATCTCCTTCACGGAAACACCTGAACCGGTTCCTATATTGTAAACAAGATATACCGGAGTATTATCCCTGTTCAGCAAAAGATGGATGGCTGCAACGTGGGCATTGGCCAAATCAACAACATGAATATAATCGCGGACGCAAGTACCATCAGGCGTATTGTAATCATTGCCGAAGATGCTGAACCCTGGCCTTTTTCCAATAGCAGTTTGTGTTAATACCGGCATCAGGTTGGAAGGAGCACCCAGCGGATACTCGCCAATCATTGCACTGGCATGTGCCCCCACTGGGTTGAAATATCTTAATGAAACCACCTGTAAGTTTTGAGCTTTCACGGTATCTTGTAAAATCTCTTCACAGATACGCTTGGTATTACCGTAAGGAGACTCAGGTTTCTTGAGTGGCGCATTTTCGCTTACCGGATTTTGATCGGGTTGCCCGTAAACGGTGCAAGAAGAGGAAAAAACAATCTTGTGACAACCATTTTCAATGGAGGCTTCAACCACATTGACCAAGGATTGCAAATTGGTTTTGTAGTACAACAACGGATTTTGCACCGACTCGCCAACCAGTTTCTTGGCGGCAAAATGAATCACTGCATCTGGTTTTATTTCAGCAAAAAGCTTTTTTGTTTTAGCTGAATCACATAAGTCAAAGCAGGTGAATCCCGGTTTCACACCTGTAATGCTTGCTATGGCATCCAACACATGAGCATGAGCATTAGAGAGATCGTCGACCACGTATACATCAAAGCCGGCCTCGATGAGTTGCACGACCGTATGAGAGCCAATGAATCCTGCTCCTCCCGTTACTAATATCCTTTTCTTGTCCGCCATTCAGTAAATCACAAGCTCCAGTAAGTCATGTTTTTAATTTTACCACGCATCACGCCTTTCAAATCCACAATTACCGGCTTTTCGCTACACATCGATTGCATTTGGGATTCATTCAAACCAGCATAATCCTTATGGTTTACTGCCAATATTATGGCATCGTAATCATTATCTGGCTTCTCAACGAGTCCGAAACCGTACTCATGTTTCAACTCATCCGAGTCAGCGTGCGGATCTATCACGTGTACGGTTACTCCGTATGAAATAAATTCATTCACTACATCCGCCACTTTTGAATTACGGATATCCTCTACATCCTCCTTGAAGGTTGCACCCATCACCAATACTTTGGATTTGCCCGGGTCCTTTCCGGCTGCAATCAATTTCTTAACGGTCTGTTTGGTTACATAGAACCCCATGGAGTCGTTCACGCTACGACCGCTGTTGATGATTTGCGCATGGTATCCCAATTCCTGTGCCTTGTAGGTTAGGTAATAAGGATCTACGCCGATGCAATGTCCTCCAACAAGCCCTGGCTTGAAATTAAGGAAATTCCATTTAGTACCTGCGGCTTCCAACACTTCGAAGGTGTTAATGCCCATCTTGTTGAAAATTATGGAGAGCTCATTCATCAAGGCGATGTTCACGTCACGCTGCGTATTCTCGATGATTTTGGCAGCTTCAGCCACTTTGATAGAGGAAGCCTTGTGCACTCCGGCCTTAACCACGATTTCGTAGACACCAGCAATCTCCTCAAGAGATTCGGCATCACAACCAGAAACCACCTTTACGATATTGGGCAACGTATGTTCCTTGTCACCTGGATTGATTCGCTCGGGCGAGTAACCGATTTTGAAATCGACACCGTGTTTCAAACCCGAAAGCCCTTCGATTACAGGAAGGCAGTCGTCCTCTGTACAACCAGGATAAACGGTAGATTCAAAAATCACATAATCACCACGTTTCAAAATACGTCCAATGGTGGCAGAAGCGGATAAAACCGGCTTTAGATCAGGCAAACGATGCTCATCAATAGGTGTGGGCACAGCCACTATGAAAAAAGCGGCTTCACGCAATACATCTTCCGAGTCGGTGAACACGATATTGCAATTCTTAAAAGCTTCGGAATCCAGCTCTCCACTTGGATCAATGTTATTGCGCATCATTTCCACTCGTTTGGGGTTGATGTCGAAGCCGATTACACCGACTTTGCGGGCAAACTCCAAAGCGATAGGCAAGCCTACATATCCGAGGCCAATAACTCCTACCTTTTTCTCTCCTGATAGTATTTCTTTAAGCATACTCAAGTTTTTTATCGTGAAGATGCGTTGTTACGCACATTGTAGATGGATTCAATTATCTCTACCACTTTCAAACCCTCCAAGGCATTGGTGGTGATGGTGGTTTTACCTTGCAATGTTTCAATTACGTTGCGTATGATGAAGTGGTGGTTGGATGCAGAACCCTTGTAAGCACCATAGTCATTGGCAGGAGAGGACTCCTCCAACGTTGGCATCACATAATCCTTGATATGGCAATACTCCACCTCGTTCATGTATTGTCCACCGATTTTCAGTGCACCATTGCTGCCTGTTACCGTAATCGAGGATTCCATGTTGCGATCCCATACTGCGGTGGAATAATTAATACAGCCGATGCCGCCCCGAAGAAAACGGAATGTAACCATGCCGCTGTCTTCAAAATCGGTGGATTCCTGGTGACAGAAATCAGCAAACTTTCCTTGAATGTCAGATATGTCTCCGAACACCCAATACATGATATCCACGAAGTGGGAAAACTGGGTAAACAATGTTCCACCGTCTAAGTCGGATGACCCCTTCCATCCTCCTTTCTTATAATAACGGTCGTCGCGGTTCCAATAGCAATTGAGCTGCACCATGTACGTGTCACCCAATAAGCCACCATCAACAACCTCCTTCAACCATTTGGCTGGAGGAGAATACCTATTCTGCATCACACAGAAAATATTGACACCCTTGGCCAATCCCGCATGAATCAATCGCTCGCAGTCGGCTTTGGATAAAGCCATCGGCTTTTCAACCACCACATGCTTTCCTCGTTGAATAGCCGCCATGGCATGTTCGGCATGAAGGCCGTTGGGTGTGCAAACATTGACGACATCAAATTCCAAACCGGAATCGAACATAGCTTCAGCTGAATTGAAAAACGGTACACCAAAATTGGATGTGTCCTGATTAACGATATCACACACCGCAACCAACTCAGCATCGGGGTCTCGGCGCACCATTTCAGCATGGCGCTTACCGATGTGTCCGAATCCTATGATTGCAAATCGAATTTTAACTGACATACTAAGAATTGATAATTGACACGAGGCCGTTCTCCAACATATATTTTTCTCCGCTTTCAGGACAAACTCCGATACCATGCCCATCAAAGGAAAGGCGATGGCCATAACGGCTCATCCAACCGGTTTGCCTCGCAGGGTTGCCCACTACCAAAGCAAAATCAGGAATATTCTTGGTTACCACAGCACCGGCTCCTATGAATGCATAAGCACCGATGTTATGTCCGCAAACGATGGTGGCATTAGCACCAATAGTAGCACCTTTGCCCACCAAAGTCTCTTTATACTCACCACGTCGATTCACCGCACTGCGTGGATTGGTCACGTTGGTGAATACCATGCTGGGGCCAAGGAATACATCATCTTCGCATTTAACTCCGGTATAAACTGAAACGTTGTTCTGTATTTTCACATTGTTGCCCAATACAACGCCTGTGGAGATGACTACATTTTGACCGATATTGCAATTCATGCCAATCGTACATCCAGGCATGATGTGGGAAAAATGCCAGACCTTGGTTCCATTTCCGATCACGCAACCCTCATCCACGTAAGATGACTCATGTACAAAGTACTCAGTGTTTGACATCAGCTGAAGCGGTAAGCGGTTTTGTATAATTCTTCTTGGGGCAAAGATTTGAAGTATTCATAAGTTCGACGAAGTCCTTCTGCCCTATCGACTTTAGGCTCCCAACCCAAGATCTCTTTAGCCTTGCTGATATCGGGCCTGCGTTGTTTGGGATCATCTTGTGGGAGCGGCTTCATGATCATCTTGACATCCGAACCGGTCAATTTCAAAATCTCCTCGCCGAATTCACGTATGGTGATTTCGGAGGGATTGCCGACGTTGACTGGATAAACATAATCACTCATCAACAACCGGTAAATACCTTCAATCAAATCGTCAACATAACAAAAGGAACGTGTTTGGGACCCATCTCCGAAAACGGTCAAATCCTCACCGCGCAATGCTTGTCCGATGAACGCTGGCAAAACCCGTCCGTCATTAAGTCGCATACGTGGACCATATGTGTTGAATATCCTGACAATCCTGGTCTCCACTCCGTGGTAGGTATGATATGCCATGGTTATGGCTTCTTGAAAACGCTTGGCTTCATCATATACACCACGAGGACCAACAGGGTTGACATTCCCCCAATAATCTTCTGTTTGCGGATGTACGGTCGGATCGCCATAAACTTCCGAGGTGGATGCCACCAGTATTCGCGCTTTTTTCACTCGCGCCAAACCACGCAGGTTATGTGTTCCCAACGAACCTACTTTCAAAGTCTGAATGGGTATCTTCAAATAGTCGATCGGACTTGCAGGTGACGCGAAATGCAAAATGTAATCCAGCTCGCCTGGAACGAATACGAATTTGCTGACGTCGTGATGGTAGAATTCGAAATCCTCCAGCTTGAACAGATGCTGGATGTTCACCAAATCACCCGTAATCAGGTTATCCATGCCCACTACCTTGTAACCCTCACGAATGAACCGGTCACACAAGTGGGATCCTAGGAAACCGGCTGCTCCGGTTATGAGTATGCGTTTTTTTCTTGTATCAGTCATGTCTTGAATCATTTGAGAACAGGTCGGCCAATGCTATCATAGTGATATCCCATTTGCTGCATCTTTTGTGGATCGTAAAGATTACGTCCGTCGAACACAGATTTGGATTTCATCAATGACGACATGCGTTCAAAGTCTGGCGTGCGGAAAACGGCCCACTCAGTTGCAATCAAGAGGGCATCTGAATCCTTAATCGCCTCATATTGGTCGGACGCGTAGTGAATGCGATCACCGAATGATTTTTGCACATTGTTCATGGCCTCTGGATCGAATACAGAAACGGATGCGCCTGCCGCCAACAGTTTTTCAATCAGGAACAGTGCGGGCGCTTCGCGAATGTCATCGGTGTCTGGCTTGAATGCGAGGCCCCATACTGCAATACGCTTACCGCGGATGTCGTTGCCGAAATGCTTCATGATCTTGTCAAAGATGATGGTGCGCTGCGTGGCGTTCACCGTCATAACTGAATCCAGCACACGGAAATCATATCCGTACTCATCTGCTGTCTTAGCCAAGGCTTGCACATCTTTAGGAAAACAACTTCCACCATATCCGATACCTGCGAACAAGAAACGTTTACCGATGCGATCATCCGACCCGATTCCAATACGAACCATATCCACATTCGCTCCAGTGCGTTCGCACAAGTTGGCGATTTCATTCATGAAAGTAATCTTGGTTGCCAAAAATGCATTGGCGGCGTATTTGGTGAGTTCGGATGAACGGGCATCCATCATGTAAATGGGATTGCCCTGCCTGACAAAGGGTGCGTACAAATCACCCATCAATTTGCGGGCCTTCTCGGAATCAGTACCAATAACCACGCGGTCGGGCTTCATGAAATCATCCACGGCAAATCCTTCGCGCAAAAACTCGGGATTGGAAACCACATCAAACTCCGACTTGCATGTTGCCGCTATGGCAGAGCTGACCTTTTCCGCAGTACCAACTGGCACTGTGCTCTTGTTCACAATAACTTTGTAGGTGTCGATGATTCCTCCCAACTTGGAAGCCACACCCAGCACATAGCTCAAATCCGCAGAGCCATCCTCACCAGGAGGTGTTGGCAGCGCAAGGAAAATGATTTGTGCTGGCTTAACGGCCGACTCCAAATCAGTAGTGAAACTGAGCCTGCCTTGTTTGATGTTCCGCTCGAATAATACATCGAGATGTGGCTCATAGATCGGAATGCGACCTTGTTTCATGGCCTCAACCTTTTGAGCGTCGATATCAACGCAGACCACTTGATTGCCCATTTCGGCAAAACAGGTTCCGGTCACCAATCCGACATATCCAGTACCAACAACAGCGATGTTCATATAGTGGTTTTCAATCTAAGTTTAACTGTTCAGGAATTCAAGTACGCACGACGTGATGTATGACAATTGTTCGTCATCCATCTCGGTGTGCATAGGCAACGAAATGACGTTTGCACACAAACGCTCTGTGATCGGAAAATCGCCCTCGCGATATCTAGGATCGGTATAAGCCTTTTGCAAGTGCAATGGAACGGGATAATAAATCATAGCGGGAACACCTTTGGTAGCCAAGAAATCCTTCATGGCATTTCGGTCTTTTCCATTCATCACCAATGTATACTGGTGAAACACATGCGTGGAGCTTTGTTCCCTTACGGGGATGGTAACACCAGGATGATTCGCGAAGGCCTCATCGTAATATGCAGCCACGCGATTGCGGGCATTAGCATACTCATCCAAGTGACGCAATTTGATGCGAAGGACTGCAGCTTGAATGCTGTCGAGACGGGAATTCACACCTATTTCATCGTGATAATATTGTACGCTTTGTCCGTGATTGGCAATCATGCGTATGCGAGCCGCCAACTCATCGTCATTCGTGAAAATGGCGCCGCCATCACCATAGCAACCTAGATTTTTAGAAGGAAAGAAGGAGGTACATCCTATAGTTCCAATAGTACCAGCTTTGCTAGATGTGCCATCACTGAAATGATAGTCTGCTCCTATGGCTTGAGCTGTATCCTCAATCACATATAAATTGTGTTTGCGTGCGATCGCCATTACGCGCTCCATCTGTGCACACTGCCCGAACAAATGAACAGGTACAATGGCTTTGGTTTTAGGTGTGATGGCTTTTTCGAGCGCATCCGGATCAATGGTGAAAGTGTCAGGCAGTACGTCCACCAAAACGGGTGTCAGCCTGAGCAAACCTATTACTTCCGCTGTAGCGGCGTAGGTGAAATCGGCGGTGATAACTTCATCGCCCGGCTCCAGCTTAAGTGCCATCATAGCAATCTGCAAGGCATCGGTTCCATTGGCACACGGAATTACATGTTTGCAATGAAGATAGTCTTCCAAGTCTTTTTGAAAGGACTTCACTTCCGGTCCGTTAATGTAGGCGGATGATGCGATAACATCCATTCCGTCCTTGTCGATCTCGGACTTGATTTTTTGGTATTGGCCGAGCAGGTCGACCATGGCTAGCTTTTGCATCGAATTCTATTGGGGTGCAAAGATATTGATTCGAGCCAAGTGACCGTCTTAAAATGAACTGAAACTCCTTGTAAATCAAAAACTATTGATGGCGGAAGGGGTTGCTTGAGCTTTAGCCCCAACGAAAACAAATAGGTATATAATCATTTGAATAACAATAACATAAAAGTCGCCAGCATGCTACAGCTATTAAAATGACTAATTTTCAGCATTCAAAAGACCATCGGCTGACATGCGAATTCGAAAATCGGGATTACTCTCATTGCTGTTATTAGTAATTGGTTTTCAGACCTATGCACAAAGTGGTGTGCGAGATACGGTCATCCGTTTCCCCTTTTTCAATGTGGCGTTTGGATATTACCAACCAGGGGGCGATTTAGCCAAACGGTTCGGCTTTAACAGCATGTTGGGCGGGGAAGTGTTGTACAAAGACAAGCACAATTTCCTCTATGGCTTATCCACGGGCTTCATCTTTGGCGACAATATCAAGGAACCCGGTTTGCTTTCGGACTTGTACACACCCGAACAGCAAATCATAGGTCTCGATGGGCTTTATGCTGAAATCAGATTGTTCGAGCGTGGATATCACGTGGGGGCATCCTTCGGCAAGATTTTCTCCTTCAAAAAACCCAATCCAAACAGTGGCATCATGCTGCTGATGGGTCCAGGGTTCATACAACACAAAATCCGAATAGAAGATATCGGTAATACGGTGCCAGCATTACGCGACGACTACAAGAAAGGCTACGACAGGCTCACCAACGGTTTCCGTCTTCATGAATTCATTGGATTTGTTTACTTCAGCAACAGACAGCTTACCAACTTTTATGGAGGGTTCGAATTCATTCAAGGTTTTACGGAGCTTCGAAGAGATTATGTATTCGATAACCCCGATATAGAACGAGGAAAGCGCCTTGACCTAATGTATGGGTTCAAGCTTGGATGGACGATGCCACTGTATAAGAAAAAGCCCAAGGCGTTTTATTTCTACTGATGCTTTTATTGATTTATAAGATGGCCATTGGCGGATACGATATCGGCATCCGCATTGCATCACTATTCAAAGAAAAAGCCAGGCTGTTTGTTACTGGACGAAAAGATTGGCGATTGAAGTTACTGGACAGGATCCCTGCAGCGGACTCTACTCCATCCGTTTGGTTCCATTGCGCTTCTTTGGGAGAGTTCGAGCAAGGGCGCCCCGTGATAGAGCGCATCCGTGAAGCTTTTCCAAATCACCGATTGGTTTTGACATTTTTTTCGCCCTCAGGCTACGAAGTGCGCAAGGGTTTCGCTGGCGCGGATGTGGTTTGCTATCTCCCGATTGACAATCCTAAAAACGCGCATGATTTTGTTTCCATGATCAAGCCCGCAGCCGCGTTTTTTGTGAAATATGAGTATTGGTACTTCTATCTGCATGAACTCAAAACCCTTGGCATACCTACCTATATGGTGTCGGCAATTTTCAGAGACACACATGTGTTCTTCAAATGGTATGGCGGCTTGCAGCGGAAAATGCTGAAGTGTGTCACCCGATTTTTCGTTCAAGATGATCGCTCCATGCAATTGCTTGCTAGCATAGGATTTTCGAATGTGACCCTTGCCGGGGATACGCGCTACGATCGAGTGGTTGCGAATGCCAGTTTTTCAGATGACACAAACGTATTCGAAAAATGGATTATAGGAAGTGTTGTTTTAGTGGCTGGAAGCACCTGGCCAAAGGATGAGATTCTACTCTGTGATTTGGCACAATACAAATCCGGTGATTTGAAAATCATTATTGTGCCGCATGAGATTTCGCAAACAGGAATACAAAAAACACTGAGTTTGTTTGGCGATCAGGCCGTGGCTTATTCTAAATGGAATCAAAATCACATAAAGGCATCTTGTGTGGTGGTGGACTCCGTAGGATTGCTATCACGGATTTACAAGTACGCTGATATTGCTTATGTGGGCGGAGGGTTCGGCGTTGGAATACATAATATCTTAGAGGCAGCTGTATTCGGACCACCCGTTTTGTTTGGACCCAATTACCATCGTTTTCGTGAAGCCGTGGAGCTGACTAAAGCTGGAGGAGCATTTGCCATCCACGACAGCCAATCACTGCAGCAAAAGGTGTCTGAACTCCTCAGCGGCCAATCAATTCGTGAGCGAATCAAAACCATCAACACAGAGCACGTAAAACAAAACGCCGGAGCAACGCAGAGGATAATGGAGGTGCTGAGTGGAAAGTAGAAGCGGATGGCAATGTTGACAAGCAACAGTGGTAGCAGGGACTTGTCACATGTAGCCTGTCTCATTCCACTTATCGTACAGCTGATCAAATACACGTAGATTTTTATATCCCAATCCTATCTATCAACTTAACCCAGGCTTGTTGCATATCGCCTTCGGTTCTTTTACGGGATGCTTGGTCGCAAAAAACTTCGTCATTTTTCGTGTAAATATGCCAATAGAAAAAGAAAGCATCCTCCGGATTATTGGTGTCGTAATTGATTCTTCCGAATTTGGCGCTGTATAGATTAACCCCACCCTGGGTTGAGGGAACCACAAACCACACGCCATCACTGAACCATAAAGCTGTTTCCACGTCGCGGCTCATCAGTCCATTCAGCATCTGACCGTTTCTAGGATAGGATATCCACTCAATTGGCATCTCAGGCTTCAGGTAGGAATACTCAGCAAATCGCACCGAATCATCATCGTATGCCTGGGCACTCCAAAGAATGGAGTTGAAAATGGTTGGCGTGGCATTCAATTCCACGTTCGTAATCCCCTTACGCTCGAGGTCGGCAAGGAATAACTGGTGCGCCTGGTATTTCAGGCCCAATGTGACCAACATATACACACTACTGACCACAATTCCACTCCAAGCCAAATGATTTCTTAAGTTGGATGTTCGCTTGATGAACATGGCTGAAAGTAGCAGCAAAAGAAAAGGAACCGTGTACAAGGGATCCACCACGGCAATATTGTTGAAGGCTACTTGATAATCGGTGAATGGAAGCAATAATCGTGTACCATAGGTGGTAAAGCAATCCAACAAAGCATGCGTGAAAAGGGTCAAGAACCAAAACAAGTACCATCGTTTGAACGAGGGTATCTTGTCGGACACTTTTGCCCCCCACCATGCCAGTGGAATAGCTAAAACGAAATGAGTGAAAACGGAATGAGAATATCCCCTGTGCGCACGCAAATGGCTAGCAGCATTGGAGTCGAAAAAATTATAAATGACGTCCAAATCAGGAATAGTCCCTCCTATGGCACCAAGTAGCATGGCTTTGTTGCCCAATTTCCTGCCAAGAAGCACCTCCCCAACGGCAGCGCCCAATACGATTTGAGTCAATGAATCCATTTGAGCGCGAATTTGGTCTTTTTAAGCCAACTCAACCAAATAGCTAGGCAAAATCAGAAATCAAAAATATCGTCAAGGAAATTCTTCTTTTTCTTTTTGTAGCCATGCTTATATGGGTCGTGGCTAGGGTACTGAGTGGGAGGCATTTGAGGCTGAGGTGGAGGTGCGGGTGTGTTTTCGCTGACTGATTGAGCAGACCGATCGATGATCTTATCGAGCTCACCACGATCTAACCAAACTCCACGACACTGAGGGCAATAATCGATTTCAACGCCGCTGCGTTCAGTCATCACAAGCGGCACTTCGCAGTTAGGACATTTCATGTTTTATTGTGTTTTGAACAAGAAAACGGATAAAAGTCAATTTGGTTAACCTTGATAACTAAAAAATCTACCCAAATTAGCACTCTCCTTTGGCGAGGATGCAATTCGCCACCATTCGTCTTCGCCTTTGGCGAGCATATAATTCACCCTTCGTCCTCGCCTGTGGCAAGGATGAAATACGTATTACATTACATTACCCCACCCGCAGCCGACAACTATCGGTCTTCATAAGTTGAAACTATAACATTTGAATTTTAACCAACCCTGAGATCTTAGCATAGTCCCTGGCAGAGCTACATAAGTACTCCTCGGGATTCAACACAATACCCGCCACCACAGGGTTGTAATGTATGTAATTCAGTTTTTGATCCATAATATCCGGACGAAATGGCTGCAGCTCAATTGCGTGATTGGAAGCTTGCCAGAATTTATACTTTGTAATCCGTTTGTCTTTTTTCCTTGCCGCAATAAACTTCGCAAGGAAATCAGTATGAATATGATTGGTCATAAGACACCATGCATGAACATTCAGTCCTTTATTCTCGACGCAGTAGTTTAATGAATCTACTATAACGAACTTATGATTTGATCTGCTGAATATGTCCAACCATTCGATTACTGTAAATGTCACAAAGTACATGGCATTCTGGTCCCTGATAAAATAGCGGTCTCCTGACATTTGAAAAACAGGATTAAAGGTTAAAATGAAAATTTTTGTTGGTGTAAAAATAGTGGATTCTGAATTATCCTATTCCAAATCGCCCTCGCCACAGGCGAGGAAGAGGTGATGTAGCCGAAAAAAATAAAAAAGCCTCACTAAATTGTGAGGCTTGTAGTTGTCCGACCAGGATTCGAACCTGGAAAGGCAGAACCAAAATCTGCAGTGTTACCATTACACCATCGGACAATCACCGTTGGATTTCTCCACGGGACTGCAAAAGTAATACAAATACTCTAAAAATCCGAGCCCTATTTATCTTGGTTTATGATTGGCAGTACGGTTATTCGAAAAAACCGGCTGATTCACAAAGTATTACATGTCAATTATTTAACCTATCGAATTAAATAATTCGGCTTGCTTAAGTTCAAAAAGAACCCGAACCACATGATACCTGGAAACCGATCCGTCTTTGGACTGCTTCAAGTGTCCTTCTTGTATCAGTTGCTGCACCTTTCTAACTGGGAAATCCAATAGCGTAGCGGCCTCCTCCAACGAAACATGTAGATTTCGCTGTTTCTCTTCCCGAAGTTCCAAATACAAAGTATGGGCATCAAGCAACAACTGCAAGGTGTCCTCCTTCGGAAAGTTGGAAACAAATCGGAGTTCGGGTTGGTTGCCTTTCATTTAGGTTACCAAGTTACAACATTGGGAACACAGACATTCTAAAATGCGAAACGGCGGGTATGATAAGCACCCCGCCGTTTCCGAAAAAGACCTAACCACAAGTCTAAATCTTCATGATCTTACTGATCAAAATTCCATTATCCGTATTAACTTTCAGATGGTAGAAACCATGTTGGAAGTTGGAAATATCCAAAACATTGCGCCCCTTGTGCATCTCACCCTGCATGACCACTCGGCCCTGCAAGTCCAAGATTTCAAACGGCTTCACACCTGAAACGTCATTCAACGTAACGGCTAAAAATCCCTTAGATGGTACAGGAGCCACACTCATGCTGGCTTGGTTTTCGATGCTGATTACCCCAGTATATGCAGGATCTATCGTCACAGTGGCGCCAACTGGACTCAACACTTCTTGAACACCCGCAGCCGTTACGCCGTCGATGTCAATCGGGTCAGCATACAAGGTTACTTTACCTGATACGTTATCCGTGGTAACGATTCCGATACGAACCACCTGACCCGTACCGCTGATGTTTGTGTGATCATTTCTCGAAAGCCCTACCTCGATAGTGCCGTTATTAGCAATTACACGATCGATCTTGATTAAATCAAAGCCAGGAGTTCCAAAAACGGTACCTACATAGTCTATCGTGGTTTGATTGATCTTAACCAATGCGGTGTCGAGTTGTATCCGGAAGGCCAAACCGCTGATGGAATCGATAGGTGAGGATATGGAAACAAACAAATCGACAGGCATAGAAGTGCCAATCGTATCGGCACTTGCGGTAACAGTCAAATCGGCTGAAGGAACCATCAATTGCATAGGTGTTCTTAATGGATGGGTAATGCCGTAATTCAAACTGATCGCCAACGTGTCGCTCCAATCCACCAAGCCATTTCCATCCGTGTCGGCATGTTTGTGATTGATGCCACTGGGGAACAAATTGCTCCAATCAGCTGATGGTTGTCCTGTATATTGAATTGAGGCATTGGGTCGAACGGATCCTGTATCACCATAGGCCAATCCCAACGAAAGAACATCATAAGCATTGGCAACGCCATCGTAATTCACATCGCCAGGCCATACATTATTGGAGTTACAAGCGCTTACATAAACAGTTATTGCATATGATTGAAGTCCCATGTAATTGCAATTGCCATCCACGACAGTGAAAGGAAACACATACGATTGCGCAGAAATATCTGATGAGTCAGGCACCCAGGTAAATGTTCCAACAGATGGATTACCACCACTTGTGAAAGAAGCGCCGGTGCCAAGCATATCCGCGCTGATGACGGGCACCTGACCAGAATCGGGATCGGATGCGGTAAGATTGAAGCTGAGTGTATCACCTACGCACACAAAAGCATTGTAGTTTGTAGTGCCATTGATTCCAGAGAGTGATGGCAAGGTGTTTCCGCCTGACACCACCGTGATTTGCATATCACGATACGTGATGCCGACGATCGTCGAATTTCGGTATTCGGTAACCTTCATGCAAACCACAGCATTTTGGAAAGCACTTGGGGTTAATTCAAGGTTACCTGTTTGCGAATCCAATACAGTTGGCAACGATGCGGCAATAGGTTGGTTGAAAGAATAAGGAGCTTGATATGTTACTTGCTGGCTTGGACCCTGTAATGCAGGAGAAAGCTCAAACACCAATGAGTCACCATCCAAATCATACGCATTCCACCCCAACTGCGAGGTGGCGTTAACAGGTATCACGTTGGTAGCTAAAGAAGCGAATTGAACAGAATTATTGAACGGAAACGTAAGATTGTTCAATACGGCTTTGTAATAGATTCCGATCCCGGTCGACGACAAATTACTGTTGGAGGACCGGCAGCAATCATCATAAGAAAACACCCAAGAGCTACAAGCAAATGGCAGTGTGTGCACACCCGTGTAGGTGATACGTTGAACGCTGAATAAGGAGCCGGAATTGCAACTAGATTGGGAAATGGCAGATGGACACAATGGCGTTACTAAAACTGGACTGCCAGACTGTGTCAAGTTGATGGAACCAGAAACCCCGCAACCCTGAAAGTTCAAGGTAGCTGAAGACGGAGCCGCAATGCCTTGGCAATCACGGTACAAGTTGAGCGTAAAACTATAGGTGTTTCCTTGCAGCCATTGGTAGGTTATTTCACCTCCAGCCAAATGTGAAGCGCTGGATATCAGTGGCATAGCCAAGAAACCCAAGCAGATGAGTAGTGACTTTTTGATAGTGTTCATGAAATCCTTCTGGGTTAGTGGGTAAATAAGCGGATTTAGTGATTTACAAATGTAGTATGACAGATGTCTCAATCAAAGTTCAAAATTACGCAATAATCGAATGTAACTTATCATATTTTTTACTCATAACATCTGATATTCAGTTCTTTTTGTTTATATTTGAAATGCATAAATCATAATGATGGAATTCCAAGACAACAAACTCTTCAGCCTCCTTCGGCATTTGTCAAAATTGGAATTAAAAAGGCTAAAGGGTTTCATTACATCCGGATTAGGTGGGCCATCCGGTAAGTCCTTGGAATTGTTGGGAGCTATAACCTCGTTTTATCCACAATTTAAGGACGAAAAGCTTAACAAAAGGTGGTTGCATGAAACATTGTTTCCGGGCACCACCTTCCAAGAACAAAACTTGCGTTATTCTATCAGCGACTTATACAAACAATCCATCCGGTTTTTAGGGCATTGGGAACTGTCAGGAAAGGACTCCGAAATCATGCCCTTAGTGAGGACCTCATTGGCCGCCCGCGGCGCCGATAAACCATATGAGTCCCTAGGCGATCCATTAGCAAAAGAATACGAACATGGAAAAGAGCTGGACTCCTTCCGCGAATCGTTCGTGCATTTGAACCAATATTTATCGCGACAAAACAGGACCGATCCAGAGGCATTGCTTGCAACGGCCAAGCAGCTTGACACCTTCTACGTAGCAACCAAATTGAAAATGCTATGCGAACTCATCAATTCGCAAAATGTTCGTAGCGGCGAATTCCAATTCCTTTTTCAGGAATTAATAGGATCCATGGCATCAGATGGCGCTTTTCAAGGAAACCCCTCCATTGCCATTTATTCCAATATCCTGAAGACACTCACGCAACCAAATGAAATAAGTCATTTCGAGAGCCTTCAAGAACTCTTGGTTACTTACGAAGGGTATTTCGAGCGTGAGGAGTTACGCGACATGTATAAATACTTGATGAATTTTTGCATCAAGAAAATCAACCTAGGGGAAGCACAATTCCTGAACCGTTTGTTTGAAATTTATAAAATTGTGCTTGAGAACAAAGCCATCTACAACGGAAGATTTCTTTCCCAATGGGATTTCAAAAACATCGTAGTGGTAGGCATCAGGGCAGGTGAGAACAAATGGGTCGAGTCGTGTATAAACGAACGCATTCAGGATCTGGCTGCGGTCGAACAGCAAAACGCGCTGACATATAATTCGGCTTATTTAGCATTCAGCAATGGCAACTATCATCAGGCACTGCGCTTGCTACAGAACGTGGAATTCACGGACTTGTATTACCAACTTGATATACGTTCGGTAATACTGAAATGTTATTACGAGATGCAGGATACTGATGCATTGAACTATCACTTGTCCGCGTTCCGGTTATTCCTAAGCAGAAACAAAGTGGTTTCAGACTACCAACGCACCATTTATCGGAACCTGATAAGATTCACAGGAAAACTGATGATTGCGAAAGGAAATCCTGAAAAAACCAAAGCCCTCAAAAACGAAATCGAAAACACCAAACAGATCGCCGACCTGAATTGGATAAAATAGAAAGCGAATGATGAATAGTCTTTGGTCACCCTTCGACCTTTCGATAAACTCAGGGCGGAGCAGGCTCAGGGCGGAGTTGGTCATTAGGCATTGAGGAATTAGGCATTGGTGAAAACCACTAAATACTCGAATTTTAAACCGCTTACCGCCACCGCCTACCGCTATATTGGTCATTGGGGATTAGTCATTGGGGAAAACCACTAAACACTCGACTTTTAAACCGCCTACCGCCACTGCCTACCGCTATTAGGGTCACCATTTTATTAGCTCAGGATGTAGCTCGACAATTCAAAAATCAGTCTTCGATTCCCAATTGTTCTATTGCCTTGGATGCCGCTATTTGCTCAGCCTTTTTCCTTGAAAAATCTTCGGCAACAGTCAGCACCTCGTCATCCAAAACCAATTGAACACGGATCAGCTTGTCTGCTGATGCATCTTGAATCATCTCGAAAACAATTTTACGCTTCTCGCGCTGCGCCCAATTGATGATGCGGCTTTTGAAATTGGTATCCGACTTTTCAATCTGATCCAAATCGAGATGTACGTTTACAATGCGACCCGCAATGAATTCCTTTGCATCACCGAAACCCCGGTCTATGAATATCGCTCCAACAAGGGCTTCAAATGCATCCCCATACATTGATTTATGCATACCAGGTCCAGAGCTGTTTACCAAGTATTGGTTCAAACCTATTTTCATAGCCACGTTTTTCAGGTTCTCCCGACTTACAATACGCGAGCGCATCTCTGTCAAAAAACCTTCATCCCGGTAAGGAAACCGTCGAAAAAGCAACTCTGCAATGATGGCACCTAAAACCGCATCTCCCAAGTATTCCAATCGTTCATTCGACATCTGTTGGCCAGATTGGTTCTCTGAAACAGCAGAGCGATGGGAAAACGCCAACTTATAGACGGCAATATTCCTTGGATAAAATCCCAAGAGATTTTTCAAAGTGCCGTAGAGCTTCCTGTCAGGGCCGAACCATATTCGCCATATAAACAACAAATCTAGATTCATGAAAAACGGAAGAATGGGTGATTGAATTACAAATCACTGAACGGAACCAACCGCAAGGATCAGGATGGCTTGGCGAAAATTACCGATGCATTGTGCCCGCCAAAGCCAAAGGTGTTGCTCAACGCAGCGTTCACTGTACGGTGCTGTGCCTTGTTGAAAGTAAAATTCAACCGGCTATCAAATTGCGGATCGTCGGTAAAATGGTTTATCGTAGGTGGAACGATATCATGCTTCACAGCCAAGATAGAAGCTACCGCCTCAATCGCACCTGCTGCACCGAGCAAATGACCGGTCATCGACTTGGTAGAACTTATATTGAGCTTGTAAGCATGTTCTCCGAACACACCTTCAATTGCTTTAACCTCACTGATATCTCCTAAGGGAGTTGACGTTCCATGCACATTGATATAATCAATCATGGAAGCATCCATCTCAGCATCCGACAACGCGTTCTTCATCACATTCAAAGCGCCAAAACCTTCTGGATGTGGTGCGGTAATATGATGCGCATCGGCAGACATACCACCACCACGCATTTCTGCATATATGGTTGCACCGCGTGCAACAGCGTGCTCATATTCCTCCAAAACAATGGCGGCCCCACCCTCACCCATCACAAAACCATCGCGATTCAGGTCAAAAGGTCGGCTAGCCGTTTCAGGGCTGTCATTTCGTTCGGACAAGGCATGCATCGCATTGAATCCACCGACAGCGGGCTCGTTAATGGCAGCCTCTGAACCACCCGTAACAATGGCATCTGCCTTACCTAATCGGATGAGCATGAAGGCATCATTAAGCGCATGTGTGGAAGAAGCGCAGGCGGATACAGTGGCGTAATTAGGTCCA
The DNA here is from genome assembly GCA_046340555.1 of Bacteroidota bacterium. Classification (GTDB taxonomy): domain Bacteria; phylum Bacteroidota; class Bacteroidia; order AKYH767-A; family OLB10; genus JALRAP01. Next base: position 22,868 of record JBKDSL010000168.1, on the reverse strand, counting down.
CGTAAACCGTATCGGATGGAAATGTGTCCTGCTGCAATATCGATGATCATCTTGGGGATGAAGAACGGATTGAATCTAGGCGTGCCGTCACCTTTGGCGAAACTGACCGCTTCGTCCCAAAATGTACGCAGCCCCCCGATGCCCGCAGCCCAAATGACTCCGACCCGGTCTGGATTGAACCCTTGGTGCTTGGTGATACCTGAATCCTCTATGGCTTCAACTGCTGCGGCAATTCCGAACTGGGAAAAAAGGTCTAGTTTCCTAGCCTCCTTTTTCTCCAAAATGGACTCCGGATCGAAATTTCTCACCTCACAAGCGAAGCGGGTTTTGAACTTCAAGCAATCGAAACGGGTAATAAGGGCAGCACCACTGGTGCCACTCTTCAAACCCTCCCAATAGGCGGAGACGGAGTTACCTAACGGAGTCAATGCCCCGAGGCCTGTAACAACTACCCGTTTGAGCTTCATCAGCCGGGAAAAAAAGCGTTACTTAACGTTTGCCTGGATGTAGTCGATGGCCTGCCCTACTGTGCTGATCTTCTCAGCCTGATCGTCGGGAATGGCAATGCTGAACTCCTTTTCAAATTCCATGATGAGTTCAACAGTATCAAGAGAGTCGGCACCCAGATCATTGGTAAAGCTGGATTCGTTCTGCACTTCGCTTGCGTCAACACCCAATTTGTCTACGATGATGGCTTTTACGCGTGATGCAATGTCTGACATAGCTTAAGTCGAATTTTGATTAGAGGCGCAAAGTAACAAATTAATAACCGAATCATCAAAATATATCAAAAAAGAATTGAATACCAATTTTTTATACTTGAAAACCAAGTGTTTGACACCCTATGGGAACCCTCCTATTATAGGTATCTTTGAGCCATGAAAAAAGTTGCCGTTTTCGCCAGCGGGTCTGGTTCCAACGCCGAAAACCTTATCCGCTTTTTCAGTAACAGCCCGAACATCAGGGTTATGGCGGTGTATTCAAACAACCCGAATGCCTATGTTTTGGAAAGAATCAAGCCTCTGGGCGTTCCTGGCCATATCATCGGTAAAACCGATATGTCGGATGGGAGCCTATTGAAATCATTACAATCAGCGGGTATTGAAATTATTGTGTTGGCAGGTTACTTGAAATTGGTTCCCAGCTCTTTCATTCAAGGTTTTCCTGGTCCAATCATCAACCTTCATCCCTCCTTATTACCTGCATACGGAGGCAAAGGGATGCATGGTCAACATGTGCACGAAGCCGTAATTGCAGCAAATGAGCCGAAATCAGGCATCACCATTCATCACGTGAATGAGCAATATGACCAAGGTGACATCATCAAACAATTTACCATAGAACTTGAACCCGGCGAAACAGCATCGTCCTTAGCTCAAAAAATCCACGAATTGGAAATGCGCTTCTTTCCAATGGTGGTTGAAGAGTTTGCATCAAAAATGGATTAAGCCAAGAACCATGCTGCAACCAGCCTACTTTAACATAAATGAGCCCGATATCAAAAAACGGGTACTTGATTTTGTCAGCCAGAGAAACACTTTTGCTTTTTTTGATTCACATCATGGCAAAAGCATTCCGGCCCCTATTACAGGCAACCGATATGCCTTCTTGGCCATGGCAGGAGTATCTGATGAAATCAAAACCTCGATAAATGCATTGGATGCCTTGGATGAATTCGTCACCAAGCATCGGCAAAACCTTGATTGGATTTGTTGTTTGGTATCCTATGATCTGAAAAATGAAATCGAACAATTAAGCAGCTCAGGAAAAGAGGCCATTACCTTTCCCGTCGTCCATTGTTTCGTGCCTGAAATGGCTTTCACAGTTGATGAAACAGGGCTTTTGAGCGTACACTCCGCCTCTGAAACGCCTGAATCGGTTTATAGACAACTGATGGAATACTCGACCGGTCGCTCTGGTGGTGTTAATGGCTCCAGTGTCAAACAAAAAATTGATAAAAAGTCGTACACGGAGGCTTTCAACCAAGTAACCCAACACTTGAAGCGGGGCGATATATACGAAGCTACCCTGTGCCAACAATCAGTCATATCATTCAATGAATGTGATCCAACAGCTCTCTTCAATAAATTATGTGAAAAATCGCCGAACCCGTTTTCAGTACTCTATAAAGATGGGAACAAAGCAATAGTATGCTCAAGCCCGGAAAGGTTTCTTCGACACGATTTCGATTTGCTAATGAGCCAACCTATGAAAGGTACGTCTAGGCGCTCTGAGGATCAATACGAAGATGCCAGATTGAAAGCATCATTGGCAAGTAGTGAAAAAGAATGTGCCGAGAATGTCATGATTGTCGATTTGGTCCGAAACGATTTATCCAAGGTGGCTCAAAAAGGCACAGTTAAGGTCGATGAGTTGTTCGGCGTACACACATTTGCCTCCGTCCACCAGATGATCTCCTCGGTTTCTTGCCGGTTACAACCGGATGCCGGATTCGCCTCGGTACTGAAGGCCACCTTTCCCATGGGATCCATGACTGGAGCTCCCAAGATCAGTGCCATGAAAATCATTGATAAGTTGGAGGGGTTTAAACGTGGTATGTTTTCCGGGACCATCGGTTTTTTCGCCCCTGGCGGCTATTTCGATTTCAATGTGGTGATCCGAGCCATTTGCCTGGACTTGGAAAATAAGTTGGCCACAGTGACCGCAGGTGGTGCCATCACCATCCATTGTGAACTGGAATCAGAATGGCAAGAATGTCTTTTGAAACTAAAACCTCAGCTGCACGCATTGGGTATCCCCATTGAGGAAGCTTTAATCGAGCAAGCCTGATGGAACTGCAACTCAAATTCTCAAGTGCGTTGTCAGCATTGGTTCCAACAAATGGATCCAAGGTTTTGGTGGCCGTTAGTGGAGGGGTTGATTCGATGGTGTTGTTGCATCTGATGCATCAATCGAATCTTGATCCAATCGTTGCCCATTGCAATTTCAAGCTGCGTGGAAAAGAATCGGATTTGGATGCTGAATTCGTTCGCCAATCAGCAGAAAACATGGGATTGACGTATCATGAAAAGTCATTCAATACTTCAGAATTCGCCTCCGACAACGGAATCTCCACACAAATGGCTGCAAGGAAACTCCGTTATGAATGGTTTGAGAAACTAGCCGATCAAGAAGGTTGCGAATTCATTGCAGTTGCACACCATGCGGATGATTCCATTGAGACGGTCATACTGAATTTGGTGAAGGGAACGGGCATCGCAGGGATGCATGGCATTAAGCCCAAATTCGGAAAAATCATTCGTCCACTAATCAATATGCACCGAGCAGAAATAATAGCATATGCCGATCATCACAGAATTGTTTGGAGGGAAGATTCATCGAATTCCGAAACCCATTATGAGCGTAATTTCGTCCGACATGAAGTTATGCCCATGCTACGCAGCTTGAATCCAAATGCGGGTGAAGCCATTGCCAACCATGCCACACTCATGCAACGTTATGAGCATATTTTGGAATGGATCACGCATAGCGTGGAAGCAAAAATCAGTAGAACTCCACATCAAGGCCGGTTCACCATATTCAACCTAGACTTGCTAAAGGAATATCCAGAACCTACCACATTGCTTTACCATATTTTGCGAAAGCATGGCTTCAATTATGGCACTTGTGAACTGGCGATCCGTGCTGAAACGGAATCAGGCGCGCAATTCATTTCTGGAAATTGGGCATTGGTCAGAGACCGATCAACAGTTGTGTTTACAGAAACCCAAACATTGCATTCGGAAGAGTTTTTTGAAATCCATGAAAAGGATTCAGCTGTAGACGTTGAGTTTGGTTGTTTGCTATTGTCCTTCCATGAGCAAGTTGATGAAACCGATTTTGGCAAATCGAATGTGGCTTATCTGGATGCATCAAACATAACCTTCCCACTTTGGGTAAGACCGGTTCAAGCAGGCGACCGTTTTCATCCGTTAGGCATGCAAAACAGCAAACTCGCTAGCGATTTCTTCACCGACATCAAAGCTAGCCTTGTAGCGCGCACCACCTCCTATGCCATAGGCTCTAACGACAAAATACTTTGGTTGGCGCCTCACCGCATCGACGATCGATTTAAGATACTTCCCAACACCCAAAGGGTAATGCGTTTAGAATGGCAATCAACTGCATGAACCATTACCTGATAAAATTGTTATCTTTAACCCAAAACCAAATAAAATGAGAAAATTGCTGATTTTCGGATCCATCGCCCTGCTATTCGTATGGTGGCTCTCTTCATCTTATAACAGATTGGTATCTAAAAACGAAGAAGCGAATGCCGCCTGGCAGAACGTTGAAAGCGACTACCAACGCAGGCTTGATCTGATACCGAATTTGGTGAGCACCGTTAAGGGCTATGCCGATTTCGAGAAGTCGACGCTGGAAGCGGTTGTACAAGCACGTGCCCAAGCCACTCAAGTAAAGCTCGATGCTTCCAACCTGAACAAGGAAAACCTTCAAAAATTCCAAGAAGCCCAAGGAGCTGTGTCAAGTTCTTTAAGCAGACTGTTGGTGACGGTTGAGCAGTATCCCAATTTGAAAGCCAATCAGAATTTCCTGGAGCTTCAGGCCGAACTCACTGGTACAGAAAACCGCATCAAAGTATCCAGAAACAATTTCAACGAAGCTGTCAAAAATTACAACTTGAGCGTAAAATCCTTTCCCACCAACATCATGGCATCGATGTTCGGATTTCAGGCAAGGGCTTATTTTGAATCTGATGCCGGTGCTGAAAAAGCACCCAAGGTTGAGTTCTAATTTCTATCGAAATGGCTTCAAGCGTATTTTCGGAAAGTGACCTTGTTTCCATTCAGGATGCAGTTGGTGCGGCTGAGCTTCGTACCTCGGCCGAAATACGCGTTTATCTCGACAAACATGTAAAAGGCGATCCGTTGGACCATGCCGCCTACCTTTTCAAAAAATTGGGCATGTCGGCTACAGCACTTCGAAACGGAGTGATGATCTACATCGCCTATAGTGATCGCAAATTCTGCATAATCGGAGACGTTGGAATACATCAACATGTAGGCGACCATTTCTGGATAACCATATCCACTAAGATGGAAGAAGCTTTCAGGGCAGGATTGATGCGCGAGGGTGTTACGAATGCCGTAAGGGATGTTGGAGAAGCCTTGGCCGCCCATTTCCCTCGGATGAAAAACGATATCAACGAGCTTTCGGATGAAGTGCAAACGGGTTTTTAAGTCCACGATATTCACATTGTTGCTTCTTATCCTTTCGGGTAGGTTGTTCGCACAAGAGTATCCTGAGCGCCCATCGCCACCAAGGCTGGTAAACGACTTCGCTTCCATTCTAAATTCCGAAGAACAACAATCACTGGAAAGAAAGTTGGTCGCGTATGACGACAGCACGTCGACCCAAATTGCGGTTGTAATTCTAAAAACACTGGATGGATACCCAATCGAAGATTACACCTTCGAGTTGGCTGAGCGGTGGGGAGTTGGTCGGAGTAAGAAAGACAACGGCATCATGATGCTAGTAGCCTTTGAAGATCGCAAGGTATTCATCGCCACCGGATATGGAATGGAGGGAACCATAACCGATGCACGTGCTAAAAACATCATTGAAAACTCCATCAAACCCAACTTCAAAAAAAACAGATACCATCAAGGCCTAGATGAAGCAACTAGTCGCATCATTGCATACGCATCGGGCGAATATGTGAATGATGAGCCCAAGCAAAAGGAATTCCCTTTTATGGAAATTCTTGCCGTCATACTTTTCATCGCACTTGCAATAACAATCAGAGTAAAACAGGTAAAAAGATATGCCAGTATAAATCACCTTTCTTTTTGGACCGCCTGGATGCTGTTGAATCAAACGGCCGTGCCACACCGAGGCTCCTGGGGAGGATTCTCCGGCAGAGGCGGATCTTCCGGTGGTGGATTCGGCGGTTTCGGCGGTGGTAGTTTCGGCGGTGGTGGCGCTGGAGGTTCTTGGTAAATCAGTTAAAATAAAATCTATGAAAAAAAATCTTCCTTCAATTTTTGCAATTTGCATTTTAGCTATGGCTTCATGCAACAACACCGAAAGCAACATTACTAAAGTGGGGTTTTTGGATTTCATACAGGACCCTACAATCGATTTGGCCAAACAGGGTTTTTATCAAGCCATGTCGGACAACGGATATAGCGAAGAGAAAAAAACCGTTAAATATATTTATTCGAACGCACAAGGTGATATCCCCACCTTGAACCAAGCCTGCGACCGTATATTGTCTGAGGATGTTGACCTCATGGCTACCAACGTTACATTATCCACCATCACAGCAAGCAAAAGAACATCAAAGACACCTATTTTCATGATGGTATCACCGAGACCCGACTTGGCGGGATTGGCTGACCGGAGTAACAAGTACCCGGAAAACCTTTCAGGTGTATTTGAAACATTGGACTATCTGGATTCGGCTGCAATCATCATCAAGCAACTTTATCCGAACGCAAAAAAAGTTGGAACCGTATTCAACCAAGCGGAACCACAATCACAAGCGGCGTATAATGTGTTATTCAAAAAGTGCCAAGAATTGGGAATGGATATGATATCTCTCCCAGTGAACAATAGTGCCGAGACCCAATTGGTGACCGAAGCACTTTTGCTGAAAGAAATTGATGTCTTTTTCGCTTTGCCCGACAATGTGATATTCGCATCCTTTGAAACAATTGAAAAGTCGTGTCGCAACAAAGGCGTACCTATCATCACCAGCGAAGCAGGTTTGGTAGGCAGAGGAGCACTTGCATCCTATGGCGCCGACTTCTATCAATGGGGTTACCAATCGGGTGAAATGGCTGCACAATATTTGAAAGCAGGAAAAAAGAACTTACCCATTCCCGTTATCGTGAAAACGAGACAGAAGCTATTCAATCCGCAAACTGCAGCAGCATTTGGCATCAAACCCGACTCCACCTTCCTTCCATTCAAGCCTTAAATCGTATGGATTTATACCTGGCAGCGATTATTCAAGGACTTTGTTATGCCAGCCTGGGAATAGGTGTGTACCTATCTCTTAGGATTTTCAAAATACCTGACATCACCACCGACGGTAGTTTCACTTTGGGAGGAGTAGTTGCAGCATCTGGGCTCATATTGGGTTGGAATGCCTTGATGGTACTTCCCGCAACATTGATGGCTGGGGCCCTTAGCGGAGCCACTACAGGCATCATATCAACGAGACTCCGGATCAATCCTTTGTTATCGGGTATATTGGTAATGACAGCACTCTATTCCATCAACCTTGCCATAATGGGCAGGTCGAATATTCCTTTGGATATGGATATGGGATTGTTCGCTTCCAACGACATCATCAATCAAAAGCCGCTACTGGTCTCGATTGCTTTTGCCTTAGTGATCGCCATGGCCATGGCCTGGATGCTTAAAACGGATTTGGGAATTGCCATGCGTGCCACAGGAAACAACGAACAAATGGCTGCAGCAAACGGAGTGAATATTGACCGAATGAAAATCCTCGGACTCTCGATTGCCAACGCGTTAACCGCATTAAGCGGTTACCTAATGGTACAATACCAAGGCTTCGCAGATGTAAACATGGGGGTGGGCATCATCATATCAGGACTGGCAGCAGTAATGATTGGTGAATCGATTGCTTCCCTATTGAAAATCAACCGGGTTTTGACAGTACTAATCTGCATGATTGCAGGAAGCATAGTTTTCCGATTAGCGGTTGCGCAGTCTTTGGCTCTGGGCCTAAATCCCAATTACCTGAAACTGGTGACTGCAGTAATCGTATTAACAATCGTAGCCGTATCGAACCTTAAAGCAAAACGCACATGATTCGATTAAGCAACATACATAAAAGGTTTTTCAAGGATACGGATCGAGAGGTGTACGCTTTGCGCGGAATAAACCTGGAAATCGAGCGTGGATCATTTACTGTCCTGATAGGTTCCAATGGTTCTGGGAAATCGACATTACTGAATCTGGTTGCAGGAAACCTTTTGCCTGATATAGGAAGAATATTCATCAATGATCGTGATATGACCGATGACTTGGATCACAAGCGAAGCCGCAGCGTATCGCGGGTTTTTCAAGATCCTTTGGCTGGAACATCATCCGAATTAACAGTGATGGAAAACTTCCGATTAGCCGCATTACGATCCAAACACAAAAGCCCCGTAACAGGGCTGAACAAAGAATTCCGCAGCAAGGTGATTGCCGACATCACGCAATTGGGATTGGGATTGGAACACAAAGTGGATCAACCAATCGGCACCTTATCGGGTGGACAAAGGCAGGCGTTGACTTTGTTGATGACGGTAATGGACCAAACAGATGTGCTCCTTATGGATGAGCCATCATCAGCATTGGATCCGGCAACCGCCAAAACGGTAATGGGTCTGGCTGCCAAGATTAGCCGTGAACATGGACTTACCACATTGCTAGTTACCCATAACCTCAAGGATGCCGAAGCCTTAGGAGACCGTATCATCATGCTTGAAAGCGGGAGTGTGAAAAAAGACTTGCAAGGAAAAGATAAAATAGCTCTTTCAAGCGCAGAAATTTTTTCTTGGTTTTAAATATTAAACGAGCTCTATTTTTCGTTTGATTTCGGCTCATTCAATTGAGTAAATTTGAAAAGTCAAATAGTCTATGAAAAATCTATCATACGCCGCCAAATGGACCTTTAAACTACTGTTTATCAGTATTTTCTTGTCCCAACCTTCGTTCTCTCAAATCCTCGAGCCAGTAAAATGGAAGGCCTCGGTTGAGAAAACATCCGACAAAGAAGCCGTTTTGGTAATGACTGCCAACATAGAAAAGGGATGGCATTTGTATTCTCAATTCATACCCGATGGCGGTCCCATAAAAACCACATTCACCTTTGACTCTTCCCTCAATTACAAAACCGTTGGGGCTGTTTCGGAAGGTAAGGCGGTAGAATATTTCGACAAAAACTTCGAAATGCAATTGAAATATTTTGGAGATAAGGCCGTATTCAAACAAAAAGTAGCACTCAACAACAACACTGCTTTTACCATTGCAGGTAGTGTGGAATTCATGGTTTGTGATGATGAAAGATGCCTGCCACCGGAATTAATCAGCTTGAAGTTTGACATTCCCGGAACCGCACAAGCTACTCCATCACCTGTTGCAACAGAGGCCACAGATACCGCTTCTAAACCTGCTCCAGACACTGTAACATCAACATCCCTCCCACCGTCATCTTCCGACCAGGTATTGGTGGCAGACGGTGGTCCAATGACTGAACTAGAACCTGGTTGCGGAGAATTAGAAGGCGAACAACACTATGACGGAATATGGGGCATTTTCCTCGGCGGCATGATAGGCGGTCTACTTGCACTGCTCACCCCATGTGTTTTCCCGATGATTCCAATGACCGTGAGTTTCTTCATCAAGCGCAGTGGCTCCAGAAGCAAAGGCATGGCCAACGCCATCATCTATGCATTATCCATCATTGTCATCTATGTAAGCATCGGTTTCTTAGTTACCGTTACACTCGGCTCCGACGCTTTGAATGAAATGGCCAGCAATTCGTTTTTCAACCTGGCATTCTTCATCATCTTCATAATTTTCGCAGCGTCGTTTCTCGGCGCATTTGAAATAGTACTGCCAGCCTCTTTAATCAACAAGGTTGACTCTGCATCTGACCGTGGCGGACTGCTTGGCATATTCTTCATGGCCTTCACACTTTCATTGGTTTCATTTTCCTGCACGGGTCCCATCATCGGAACATTATTGGTAGAAGCAGCACATGGAGGCAGCTATTTGGGTCCTATTGCCGGCATGACCGGATTTGCATTAGCGCTCGCTGTGCCGTTCGCCTTGTTTGCGGCCTTCCCTTCAATGCTCACCTCCCTACCCAAATCAGGTGGATGGTTGAACACTGTGAAAGTGAGCCTCGGATTCTTGGAGTTGGCATTGGCATTGAAATTCCTTTCCAACGTTGACCTTGCATATCATTGGGATTTCTTGAAAAGAGAACTCTTCATAGCATTATGGGTGATCATCTTCGGTTTGTGGGGATTGTACCTGATTGGCAAACTCAAGTTCTCGCACGACAGCGACCTTCCTTTTTTATCCGTGCCACGCACCATGATGGCAATCTTGGTTTTCAGTTTCACACTATACCTTGTTCCAGGATTATGGGGAGCGCCGCTAAAACTCATCAGCGGATTCCCACCACCGGAGTTCTATAAAGAATGGCTTAAGCCACAGGAGTCGGAATGTCCACACAACCTAACCTGCTTCAAGGATTATGACGAAGGCATGCGTTATGCCAAAATACAGGGCAAACCGGTTATGCTAGACTTCACCGGATGGAGTTGTGTGAATTGCCGTAAGATGGAAGACAATGTTTGGTCTGACCCTGAAGTTTTGAAGCGACTAAGCGACAAATATGTAGTCATTTCACTTTATGTGGATGACAAGAAGCAGCTGCCCGAGAGTCAGCAATACGTTTCAGAATCAGGAAAACAGATTAAAACAACAGGAAACAAGTGGAGTGATATGCAGCGCACACAATACAAAACAAACTCGCAGCCTTACTACATCTTGCTCGACAACAACGGGAAAATACTTGCCAACCCAAGAGGATACACACCTAATATAGAAACTTACGTGAAGTTTTTGGATGAAGGTCTGTGTCGATTCGAAAAAAGAACCAAAGCACAATAATGAGCATGGTCGATATGATACGGAAGGAGTTTGAAGAAGCTGCGGCAACGCTGACTTCCTTTTTGAATCAAGATTCAAACTTGGACGCCATTTCCAAAGCTGTTCACGAACTGGCCACCGCATTTAAAAGCGGTAACAAGGTGATTTCTTGTGGAAATGGCGGAAGCATGTGCGATGCCATGCATTTCGCAGAAGAGCTTTCAGGGCGATTCCGCAACGACCGCCCAGCCTTGCCTGCCATGTCCATATCCGATCCAAGTCATATTACTTGTGTCGCAAACGACTACGGATTTGATTCGGTATTCTCCAGGCACTTGCAAGCTTTTGGAGTTAATGGCGATGTTTTGCTTGCCATCAGCACAAGCGGGAGTTCTTCGAACGTAATCAAAGCGGCTCAAACCGCCAAAGAAAAAGGAATGGTTGTCATCGGACTGACTGGAAAAAATGGCGGTGAGCTTGCATCACTTTGTGACGTGGAAATCCGTGTATCGCACAATGGATTTGCCGATCGTATACAAGAGGTACACATCAAAATCATCCACTGCCTTATTCATGGGGTAGAACGGGAACTTTTCGCAAGCTGAAAATAAAAAAGGCTCCCGAAGGAGCCCTTAATCTAAACCAACAACTATTTTTCATCAATAAGAAAACACGCGGGTGTATGTATTGCCGTTGTTCGTCCAAGTAACCTTGTAGCCATAAGCGCAATTAAGTGTAGAAGCATTTCCAGACTGATCTACTCCAAGATCCAGTTGGAATACACCTCCATTTACTTCATGCTTGATGGTTCCTGAAATAGGACGCCAAAACCCGCAATAAGAATTCGATTGCCAAGGGCCCGTGTAGTACGATGTGAAATTGTTTCCAAAACGATTTACACCCCACATGTCAACATTAGACTTACCGTTTATCGTAGTATCCCCAGTACATTGGAAATTCAGTAAAGGTCCTAAAGGTGATGTTGGTGAATAGCTCCAAGTGGTGAGTCGAGCGCTATTCCATTCCGCGGATGCACCATTATTGAAATCAACATCCACATTATAGGCTCTTGAACGATACACGTGAGAACTTGAGCCAGTAACAAAGCCGAGCCAATTATGTCCGTTCACATTGGTAATTGTCTTCACACCATTAAACATCACCCATTTATTATCAGACAATCGTGTGACTTTGAAATTTGTGTATGTTAATGTCAGGACCGCATTTGCCGCACTCCAATTGACACCGGAGGTGAGCTGTACTTTGATTTGACCAGCACGGGTACGGGACGGACTGAAACAAGGCGTAATGCCATCAAAGTTGAAGAAAAGTATTTTCTGGGCTATTTGCGATGAGTCGATGGTGACTCCACAAAGTGGACTGACAGATGTTACCCCAGCTGTTTTACCAAAGCCTGGGATGTCTTTCAGTGCGTCGTTGATGTCGTTATCAGCTTGGTCTGACTCATCCTGTTGGAATCGGTTATCAGCGTTGTTCTGAACGAACTGAGAGTCGGGAACAGGTAGTTCACGATCTTCTTCTTTGCGGCATGAGCTGGCAAATAGAGCCAGGGAAATCAGTAGCAGATAGGATTTTGATGGTTTCATTTTATTAGGACTTTATAGTTGGTAATTAGTTTATTGTGTAAGGGTCATCTAAATTAAACGTTTAATTTGACGAAAAAGTATCCGCGAAGTTTAAATCGCCATTAATTTTGCAAACGACAATATTTTTTACATTCATGAGTACCAAAATGATTTACTTGCTAATTATTGGATTACAATTAAATCAAAGCCGACTATAATCCTTTGCAATTTTCTTGCCAAAACCCTTAGGCACTTTTCTAAATGCTCATCAAAACCTTCGGTAGCGCCGTTTACGGCATCGATGCTACCACCATCACCGTAGAAGTGAATTGCGATATCGGCACAAAGTTCTTCCTTGTTGGCTTGCCCGACAATGCCGTAAAGGAGTCCCAACAGCGATTAGCCGCTGCCTTCAAGAATACGGGGTATCGCATGCCAGGAAAAAAAATAACCGTAAACATGGCCCCGGCCGATATCCGCAAGGAGGGCAGCGCTTATGATATGACTATTGCCATGGGCGTATTGGCCGCCTCCGAGCAGGTGCCATCAGATGGACTAAATGAATATGTTATCATGGGCGAGCTTTCCCTTGATGGAAGAGTGCTTCCTATAAAAGGAGCCTTACCCATTGCATTGAAAGCACGAGATGAGGGCTTCAAAGGATTCTTCCTGCCAAAAGAAAATGCTCGAGAGGCAGCCATAGTTTCAGGAATTGATGTTTACGGAGTAGATAGCATCAACGAAGTGATTGGTTTTTTTAAAAAAGAAAATCAATTACAACCGACTGTTGTAGATATAGTCCGCGAATTTGAAGATATACAGGATAAATCCGATTTGGATTTCAGCGATGTCAAGGGGCAAGAAAACATCAAACGCGCACTTGAGATTGCAGCCGCGGGCGGACATAATGTGATTTTGATTGGCCCACCTGGTGCCGGAAAAACCATGCTGGCTCGAAGGCTTCCCACCATCCTACCTCCTATGAGTGTTGAAGAAGCACTTGAAACCACCAAGATCCATTCAGTGGCTGGAAAAGTTGCACGCAATGGTTCGTTGGTTAGTGCAAGACCTTTCAGATCTCCACACCATACTATCTCGGATGTAGCCTTAGTTGGCGGCGGTGGGCACCCTCAACCCGGTGAAATCTCATTGGCACACAACGGGGTGCTGTTCCTGGATGAACTTCCCGAGTTTAAACGAACCGTTTTGGAGGTGATGAGACAACCGTTGGAGGAACGTAAAGTAACCATATCACGAGCCCGCCTTTCAGTCGACTTCCCGGCTAGTTTCATGCTGGTGGCAAGCATGAATCCATGTCCATGCGGATTCCACAACCATCCCGAAAAAGAATGCGTTTGCGGCCCCGGTATTGTGCAACGTTACTTGAACCGAATTTCGGGTCCGTTACTTGACCGAATTGACTTACATGTGGAGGTGACACCGGTTTCCTTTTCTGAGCTCTCCAAAGAACGCCATGCAGAAAACAGCAACATGGTTCGCGAGAGGGGATTGCGAGCAAGAAAAATACAAGCCCATCGCGTCAAAGGAAAACCAGGAGTTTATGCGAATGCTCAAATGAGCGCACGGCAGTTACGCGAAGTTTGCAAACTCAATGCAGAATGTGCCGGTTTGCTACGCAGCGCAGTTGATAAAATCGGTTTGTCGGCCAGGGCTTATGACAGGATACTTCGCGTTGCAAGGACTATTGCTGACCTTGATGAAAGCGAAAAAATAAATCCTGAACATATTGCTGAAGCCATCCAGTACAGAAGCCTCGACAGGGAGAGCTGGTCAGGGTGACCAGCCATCAATAAACAACCAAGCGATCGTGATGAATCACATCATCTTTGAAAACACTTACGATATAAGTACCCTTTGACCAATAACCGGTATTAAGCAGCAAGAATTCATCATTGGTTTCTGATTCATGAATTCGGCGACCAGCAGCATCCACTACTCGAATTACAGCCTTGGATTGGGTTTCGTTTTCCCATTGAACACGAGCCAATCCATTTGACGGGTTCGGCATTATTATCAGCGTCGGACTCGATTCGGTTGGCTCATTAAAACCTACTGAGGAATTTGGTCCATACTTGTTAACTTGAAAATCCCACCGAAAACCATTGACAAAAGCGTTGCCGTCACAATTGTCAGTCGCATCACCTGCAATGTAAATGTTGCCGTTGGCATCCAGACTTATTTTTTTGCCATAATCGGGCCCGACACCAACAGGTTCCGACCAAATCAGCTCATATCGAAAAACACCTGAAGAGTCGTAAGAGACTGTCATGAAGTTATAGTTGGTTGAGAAGTTGGCGGTTTCCCAGCCCGTAACATAAACATTCCCTATGGAATCAATCGCCATGTCCTTCAATATGTCATCCGAGCCTGCAGTATTCGCATACCTTCTATCCCAAATCAAGGTTCCATCATTACGGTACTTCACGATTCCGAAATCGGCTTCGATGAATTGGCCAAAGGTTCCGCCAACCAGAATGTTGTTTGAGGAATCCACCATAACCACCGTGGCTGAATCAGGATTGGCACTGTGACTGTAATTCTGAATCCAATTCGGATTGCCATTGGCATCGTATTGGATGGTTACAAAGTTGGTGTTACTCTGCCCTGCCACTACCACATTACCTGTTAGATCCATAGTGATCGAGTTGAAGAAATCCCGATCGCTCGTTGATGAACTACTGAAATCATAAGTAGTATCCCAACTGATAGTGCCTGCAGGATCAAATTTCACTAATAGTCCGTCACTCAATGCGCCATTGGAAGGGACAAAAAGTCCAGCTGCATATGCATTTCCAGATCCATCAACCGTCATACAATTGAAAACGTCGGCTTGACCTCCCCCATCGAACGATGTAGCCCACTGCTGATTTCCATTGTTGTCATACGAAACAATGGTAGCATCCAAGCCTGTAGCGGGATTGATTGTGGTGCCCGCAACGTAAACACCTCCCTGCCCGTTCAATGATATGGCTACAGGATAATCAGCACCGCCTGCATTTCCCGCATAAATCTTATCCCAAAGCAAATTGCCATTCGAGTCAAGCGCTGCCGTGTATATGTCACGATACGAGGTACCTCCAGAGGTATCTACGGTTCCGGTCACGTAAACCACTTGGTTGGCATCTACTGTAATGGCAATCCCCTTGTCGGAACTTTTCTCCACCAATCCCTGATATACATATGACCATTTTTTTGCGCCTTGCGAATCGAATTTCACAACCGCTAAATCCTCTAGGGTGTTATCGCCACCTTTGGTGAAACCGGTTACGTATGAATTACCAGCAGCGTCTACATACAAATCAGCAACCTGGTCATCGGTAAAACTGTTGCCATTCGAATATCGCAGCCAATCTGTAGCCAAAGAACCGTCTATTTTAACCGTAACCTGGTCACCATTGAGATACCCACCCGCATGAATGGAATACATACCGGTTAAACCTAATATGCCATTGGCATCTACCACCATGTCGGCGGGCAAATCAAAATCGCTGGCAGGGCCATCAAGAATTCTTTTGTTCAATAGCGCACCGTTCAAATCGTACCGTGCCACAACCCAATCACGTTTCAAAAAACCGGAAATTGATACGGTAAGATCGCCAGCAACAATTATGGAATTGTTTAGATTATCGTAAACAATGCTTCTGGCATAATCGGTTTGCGATATGCTATCCAAACGTGCTTGCCACTGGAATTGACCACTAGCATTGAACTTCACGGTCACAACATCCTGCCCCGTGCCGTTACCCACGCTGTTACCTATCAAATAAACGTTACCAAGCGAGTCCAAGGCCATATCCACAGGATATTCGTCGCTGTTGGGATTGGCATTTGCAAATGGAGCCTCCCATAACCTGGAGCCGGAGGGATTGTATTTAATGACATAATAGTCGCGGTTCGATGCGGATAGGAATGGAGCAGCGCCTGCAACAACGATATCTCCGCTGGCATCAATTTCCAAGTCCACCGGTTCTTCCGAGTAGGCGAAAGAAGTAGCGTTGGCATACACATCGGCCCAAAGCTGTGTGCCATTGTTGTCATATTTGACGGTAGCCCAATCATAGAATGCATTGACTCCAGAACGTCGACCCGTAACATAAATGTTTCCTGAAGCATCGCACTCCACATCCATTGCCTCGTCGTGATTTCCGTTGGAGTAAAACCGCGCCCATTGTTCGGCACCCGTAGCATTGTACTTCACGACCAGGTAATCCTTATTGGAAGATAATTTCCTAAAACCACACATGATGACATTGCCCTGTCCATCCAACGCCAAACGATTACCTGTTGATTCCGCTGTTGAATATTTATTACTCCAAAGCAACGTGCCGGCAGCATTGTATTTCAAAGTGACTGCGTAATCAAAATTGTTTATTTCAGTCTTGCCAGTGATGTAGATATTACCTGCGCCATCCACTTCCATGTCCAATGGAAAGTCATCTTGACCGTATGTGTTGAAGCCATCATAAGACGCATGCCATAAAGTGTCGCCGAAAGGCCCATACTTGGTCACGCAGATGTCTATCTGAGTGCAACCATTCTCCTCATAACCGCAAGCGACGGTGTTTCCTTGTGAATCAAAACGTATGGCGACTCCGCGGTCCTCCACATAGGATTTTCCGTCAAAGGTTGATTTCCACTTCAAGACAGGTGTTTGTGCTTTGGAAACAAAAGAAATCAATAAGAAACTCAGGAGGGCAATGAGGATTATGCGATTCATATTCGGAATTTAACTTCCGAACAAAGATATGAAACAGCTGAAGAGATTAGAATCCTTATCCCAAAATCATAGAAGCGATTCTACCGCTTTTACAAATTCATCGCTGTTGATTTCGGTGCGTGGATCAAAAAATGTGACCATCCTACCTTCCTTATCAATCAAATACTTTTGGAAATTCCATTTCACATCGGTGTCCATCACTCCGTTCTGCACTTTGGAGGTCAAGAACTGATAGAGTGGCGCCTTATCATTTCCCTTCACAGAAATCTTTGAGAATACAGGAAACGTAACTCCGTAATTCTTCTCACAAAAGGACTTGATTTCTGAATCAGAACCTGGTTCTTGTCCCATGAAATTGTTAGCAGGAAATCCCAATATTACCACACCCTTATTCTTGTATGAATCATAAAATGCTTGCAACTCCTTGTACTGCGGTGTGAGCCCGCATTTACTAGCAACATTTACAATGATGACCACTTTGCCTTTGTAAGCCGACAATGAAACGGACTTTCCGTCGATGTCATTCATTGTAAACTGGTAGATGGTTTTTTCAGTGTTTTGCATTTTGTTTTGCTGATAAGATTCCATTTGACCGCCTTTGGGACCAAAAAAGAAATTGAATATTCCTAACATGAAAGATGCGGTAAGTAACATGAATATGATGATTACGGTTTTGGCGGTTTTGGATAGTAACATGACTAAGTCAACCAAGTAACAACTTGGAAACAGAAATTGTTTCTGATGGCCCTTCTCGGCCTGCCTGTGTTATTCCATTCCCACGCCGTGACAGCTCTTGAATTTCTTTCCAGAACCGCATGGACATGGATCGTTCCGACCCACTTTGGGTTCGGCCCGAACAGGTGCCTGTGTACGAGGAGCTTGCTGAGGTTGGGGTTGGGGTGCTGCTCCACCACCGGAAGTTGGTGTACCCGAAGTGGGTGCCGAATCATGCGAGGCTTTCAATTTGGAATGGTCGGTGCGCTGGGGCGGGCGGGCTTCCTTGACGGAACCAGAATCCTGGGCGGCAATGAATCCTTTGAACAGGAATGACAACACATCGCGGTTAACGGCGTCCACCATTTTCTTGAACAACTCGAACGACTCGAACTTGTAAATGAGCAACGGATCCTTTTGTTCGTATACTGCATTCTGAACAGATGTCTTCAATTCATCCATTTCACGAAGGTGCTCTTTCCATGCGTCGTCAATCAGAGCCAAAGAAATGGTACGTTCAAAAGCCGAAACTATTTCGAATGCCTGCGAATCGAAAGCTTTCTTCAAATTCACGACCACCTGAACCTGGCGGATACCATCAGCAAAAGGCACGATGATGTTTTCGATAACCGTGCCTTGCTTTTCGTATACGTCCTTGATAACAGGAAAAGCCTTCTCGGCAATCAGTCCTCTCTTGTATTCATAAACCGATGTGGCGGACGTGTATATTTTATCGGCTAGATCCTCTTGTTTAATCCGCATGAATTCCTGCTGATCAACGGGAGGCTCCATCGAGAACAATCGTATCAACTCCATTTTGAACTCTTCGTAGTCGCGGTTATCTGCGAAAGCAGCAGCAACTGATTCGGCAGTGTCATATCGCATGGTATCCAGATCCAATGCAAGCCTCTCGCCGAAGAGTGCGTGTCTACGCTTTTTGTAAATCACTTCACGTTGCGAGTTCATTACATCATCATACTCCAACAATCTTTTGCGGATTCCGAAGTTGTTTTCCTCAACCTTCTTCTGAGCACGCTCTATCGAACGCGATATCATGCTGTGTTGAATCATTTCACCCTCTTCATGTCCCATGCGGTCCATCAAACGGGCAATACGCTCCGAGCCGAACAATCGCATAAGGTTATCTTCCAGCGAAACAAAGAACTGCGAAGATCCTGGATCTCCTTGTCGACCCGAACGACCACGCAACTGACGATCGACACGACGGGACTCGTGGCGCTCTGTACCAATGATGGCCAATCCGCCGGCCTCTTTAACACCTGTACCGAGTTTAATATCCGTACCGCGCCCCGCCATATTGGTTGCAATGGTTACGGTACCGGATTGCCCTGCCTCTGCTACGATCTCAGCTTCGCGCTGATGAAGTTTCGCGTTGAGTACATTGTGTTTGATTTGACGAAGCTTTAGCATTCGACTCAACAATTCGGAAATCTCCACGGAAGTGGTTCCTACCAGCACCGGCCTGCCGGCTTTGGTAAGTGCGGCAATTTCATCAATTACAGCATTGTATTTTTCACGGTTGGTCTTGTATACCAAATCCTCACGATCATCGCGCACTATTTTCCGGTGAGTGGGGATCACCACTACATCCAGCTTGTATATCTGCCAGAGTTCGCCAGCTTCAGTCTCGGCAGTTCCCGTCATACCGGCTAGTTTATGATACATCCTGAAGTAATTCTGGAGCGTAACGGTAGCGTAGGTCTGGGTGGCTGCTTCAATCTTCACATTCTCTTTTGCCTCGATCGCTTGGTGCAATCCGTCAGAATATCGTCTTCCTTCCAAGACACGTCCGGTTTGCTCGTCAACTATTTTGATCTTACCATTATCAATGATATATTCCACATCGTTCTCGTACAATGTGTATGCGCGCAGAAGTTGATTTACCGTATGAATACGTTCAGACTTCATCGCGAAATCCCTCATGAGTGCATCTTTGCGTTCAGCCTTTTCCTTGTCGGGACTGGTGGAACGCTCTATTTCAGCAATCACACTTCCCACATCAGGCATCACGAAAAAGCCGGAATCCTCACCTGATGTTGTAATCAGGTCAATACCCTTTTCGGTAAGCTCGATGGAGTTGTTCTTTTCATCAATCACGAAATACAGCTCAGCATCCACTTTGTGCATTTCGCGCTGCTGGTCTTGCATGTAGTGGTTTTCGGTCTTCTGCAATAGGGCACGTACTCCGGTTTCACTCAGGAATTTTATTAAGGCTTTGTTTTTGGGAAGTCCACGGTAGGCGCGCAGCAAAGGCAATCCCGCATCATCGTCTTTCCCTTCTGAAATTTTCTTTTTCGCATCGGTAATGGCGGTATTGATAAACGCCCGTTGAGTGCTTACCAGTTTTTCGATCCTAGGCTTGAGTGCGAAAAACTCATGGCTGTCACCTCTGGGTGTAGGACCTGAAATGATGAGGGGTGTTCTGGCATCATCAACAAGAACCGAGTCAACCTCGTCGACGATGGCAAAATGATGGCCTCGCTGCACCATGTCTTCAGGTGTGCGAGCCATGTTATCACGCAAGTAATCGAAACCGAATTCGTTATTGGTACCGTATGTGATATCGGCGAGATAAGCATTGCGACGTTGGTCGGAATTGGGCTGATGCTTATCGATGCAGTCGATTGTCAAACCTAGAAACTCAAAAACAGGACCGTTCCATTCAGAGTCACGCTTGGCTAGATAATCGTTCACGGTTACTACATGCACGCCTTTACCTGCGAGTGCGTTAAGATATATGGGCAAGGTGGCCACCAAAGTCTTTCCTTCACCTGTTGCCATCTCAGCAATCTTTCCTTGGTGTAAAACAGCTCCACCGATAAGCTGAACATCGTAATGCACCATGTTCCAAGTTACCTGGTTGCCTGCAGCAATCCATGTGTTTGAGTAAAAAGCATGGTCGCCTTCAATCCGTACATGCTTTTTGGAAACAGCCAGCATTCTGTCATGCTCCGTGGCCAATACTTTGATCTCTGAGGAAGCGGTCAACCTACGACCTGTTTCCCGTACAACCGCAAATGCCTCAGGAAGAATCTCCATCAGCATTTCCTCAATGAGACGGTTTTCCCCTTTTTTCAACTCATCGATCTTCCGATAGAGATCCTCCTTCTTGGAGATGGGCATATCTGGATCCGACTCAATAGATGCATTCAGCGAAGCGATTTCTTGGGATGCTTCCTGGATATGCTCCTTTATGCGGTTACGGAAATCCATGGTCATGGAACGTAAACTGTCGTTATCCAAAGCAGACACTGTCTGTTCAGCAGCCTTGACCTTGTCTACCAGTGGCAGCAAAGTCTTCATATCGGAGGCAGCCTTATTGCCAAAGATCGAGGATAGGATCTTGTTGACGAATTCAAGCATGATGGTATGTTTTATAGAGGGCGAATAACCCCAATTTTAGAGCGACAAAGTTACGGAAAAAGCCCCTTGCGATCGACAAGAAAAACAGATAGGTGAAATCTAGAAAAGCCTATTATTCAGCGGATTCAAACACCCATGCAGAGGCCACAATGGCAGTCCTGAAAGCAGGCAATTCGTTTTCGGCCGCTTTTTCGGAGGCTGCCGTGAACACGGTAACCAAGTAGTTGCCATCACGACGGCGGATTATCTCCGCATCCACTCCTGCAATGCTTAATTCCTTAACCATTCGCTTCGCATTTTGGCGATTCTTATAACTACCTACGATTACGTGGTAGCTGATTTTGGATGACGCATTTATACTGGCCTCTTGACTCCCCTTTTCGAGAACGGAACTGGAAGCAGATGGCATGGCAGAAGAAATCGATATTGGATTGATTGTGGAGTCTACAATCGGAGTTTCAACTTCTGGATCTGTAACTACCGTTTGAACAGCTGTGTCTAGAGGGGGTTCCACAACCATTTCAGATGCAGGTTCAGGCTGCATGATTTCAATCTGTGGCATAGGAGGAATCACCACATGTTCACCTGACACAACCTCATCAATCCTGGTAAAAGGGACCAATGACCCCATGTGGGCATTGAATCTGTCGAGCATCGGGGGTGCCATAACCAACAAAGCCAATACCGCCGCCGCCGGTATCATCTCCATGATGCGAAGACGCTTAACGGGTTTGCCGGAAGTTTCGGTCTCTGATGATCCGAATTCAATTATGGCAGGATCATTTGTTTCGGTTCCAGTTTGACCCAAATCTTCAGAAGCTGCGATTGGAACAGCTTGAACAATTGGCAAACCAAATGAATCAGGCAAGAAATTCGTGGAAGTATCGGGTAGAAACTGTGTGTTTCCATTGTTATCGCTGAATAACACACCCACCTTTTCGATTTTATGCTTTCCTCCACGGTCCAATTCCGCTTTTATTGATTCAGCATATTCGGTGACTGCCGCACATGCCTGCGCATAGCTCAATTTCTCTTTGTAAGAAATATGATGAGCCAACAATCCATCATTGCTCCGAAGTGCCGCGTTGAATGCGATACGTTTGGATGGCGGGGTGATAAAACGCAATGATTCGTTGATAGTTGCAGGATGGTAGTGGGCGATAAAACCACCCAGACCCATTACAATCACGCAATCGTGGTCGTATAGCAAATCACGAATATGGATGTCTAAATCGAAAGATTGCCGCAACATGCCTCTAAGATAGTCATTTTTCAGCCAAACTGCGTCAAAGAATATGTTAATATTCTTATTTTCAGCTTATTGTAAAAAGCGGTTTAGCGTCCAAACAGCCGCTCCAACTTAACGACATCCTGGGGAGTATCTACAGCATGGTTGTCAGAAGTCGTGGTTTTCACGTGAATCGAAAACCCATGAGACAACCACCTTAGCTGCTCCAATGATTCAGCCAACTCCAATGGCGCAGGAGCCAATTTGGCTAAAAGCGGCAAGATATCTGACCGATAACCGTATATGCCAATATGCCTATAAAATGAGCCATGGGCCAATGCACCTGCAATTTTATCATCCGGAAAATACGGTATGGGCCGTCGACTGAAGTAGAGCGCTCTTCCATCGGCACCAACCACTACCTTGGGAATATTGGGATTGTGTAAATCAGACTCCAAATCCAACAATTTAACCAATGTGGCAATCTTGCAATCCTCCTGCTGGAAGCAGGAAGCCAACAAGTCTATTTGTTCGGGTTGGATATAGGGTTCATCGCCTTGAATGTTCACCA
>JBKDSL010000167.1:0-12197 GCA_046340555.1 Bacteroidota bacterium | reverse complement strand
GCCGCATTTTGCAGCAGCAGGGTTTACATGATGTGCAGGTGGATTTTACGACGGGGGATGTTTCGTTCGAAGAAGTTTCAGCAGAGCAGATTCCTTCCATCGAGTCCAAAATCCGTTCGCTAGGATATTCTGTCAGATCTGCAGACCTGACTAATCCGGCAGAAAACTCGCAGCCTTACAAATTCCTGGGAACCAAACAGGAAAAGCTTTTTTTGGTGTGCGCATTGCTCTCAATACCGCTATTGGGCCACATGGTTTGGGATTTTCCCATTCTGCATAACCCCCTTTTTCAATTGGCATTATCACTTCCTGTGCTGGTAATTGGTTTATCCCATTTCGGAAGAAGCGCTTGGACCTCCTTGAGGTCGGGTGTACCCAACATGGACGTCTTGGTTACCGTGGGATCTCTATCTGCATTCTCTTACAGTATTATTGGCATGACGATGCATTGGGGGACAGCCACCGTACACAACTTCATGTTCTTTGTAACGGCAGCCACTATCATAACCTTGATCCTCCTTGGCAATGTGATTGAGGCGCGATCGGTACGCAAAACAACATCCGCCTTGCGTGAATTGATTTCGCTGCAGCCAACATGGGCTGAACGAATCACGATACAATAGGATTTGAGTGAGGACATAGAAAAAGTATCAACATCATCCATAATTGCCAACGACAAATTGTTGTTGCGAACAGGTGATGCCATTCCGGCCGATGGAACAGTTTATTGGGGCGAGGTGTATGTAGATGAATCGGCCATGACCGGTGAATCAGCGCCTGTTTTAAAGTCGGTTGGACAAATTTTGTTAACGGGAACTGTCGTGCACCAAGGCATAGCCAAGATGACAGTAACCAAAACGGGGAACGCCACCGTTTTGGCCGGTATCATCGAACTGGTAAAACGTGCGCAACAGTCCAAGCCCGAGATACAAAAGCTCGGAGATAAGATCAGCGCATGGTTCGTGCCCGCTGTGGTGATTATAGCCGTTGGTGCTTTTTTCATCAACCATTTATTCTTGGATAGGGACATTCAACAAAGCCTGATGAATGCCATTTCCGTGCTGGTAATTTCCTGTCCATGCGCAATGGGACTAGCCACGCCAACAGCAGTAGCTGTGGGATTAGGTTCGGCAGCTCGAAATGGGATATTGGTGAAAGGCGGTTCCACGTTGGAGCGGTTCAAGGGAATAAAAACCGTAGTGTTCGATAAAACAGGGACGCTGACGAATGGAAAATTCAAAGTTGACAAACTGCATGCTGATGAAAGCGATCGTGAGAACGTAATCAACATACTTTACAGCTTGGAGTCGCACTCCAACCACCCCATCGCAAAGTCCCTGGTTTCAGACTTCCACCGAATGGGAGCCACGCAAATTCGATTTAACACTATAGAGGAGATAAAAAGTGTCGGAATTCGAGGAACCGATGAAAACGGACAATCTTTTGAGCTGATTTCCGGTTCCGCTGCTTCAGGCAGAGGCCTGTATGGTGGCCACGACTTGTATTTATTGCGAAATGGTAAACAGTTGGCCTCATTGGACATTTCAGATACCTTGAAACCTGATGCAGAGCAAACAATAGCCGCTTTGAAATCCATGGGAATCAATACCGTTTTATTGAGTGGCGACTCCGAAAACAAATGTGCTGCAGTTGCCCACTCATTAGGCTTTGATTCATATAAAAGTGGAATGCTTCCCCAAGACAAAACCACATTCATAAAACACCTCATGCAACAGGGTCCTGTAGTGATGGTTGGTGACGGAATCAATGATGCCCCATCATTGGAAACAGCCGATATCGGAATCAGTTTCGGAGATGCCACTTCAGTTGCGATGAATGCCGCAGATGTAGTCATACTAGGTCAAGGTGAACTGAAATTGGTGGTAACCGCAATAGAAAAAGGAAAGATGACCTTGCGCACCATCAGGCAAAACCTCTTTTGGGCTTTCGCATACAACTTGGTGGCAATCCCGATTGCTGCAGCCGGGTTCCTAAGCCCGATGGTAGCGGCTTTATCGATGGCCTTCTCTGATGTTGTAGTCATTGGAAATTCATTAAGAATTCGATTAAAGAACTAATCAGGTGCCGAACACACGAAAAAAAATATTGTTTGTTTCCCGTTGGTACCCCGACAGGCACGATCCAATGCCAGGATTGTTTGTAAGACGTCATGCGGAGGCTGTTAATTTGTTTGCTGACGTAACCGTTTTGTATGTTACCGCCGATGCAACATTACCCTCCGGTAAAGTAATCCGAGATGAATCCATTCAAGGCGGCATAAGAGAAGTTCGCATCTATTTCGGCAAATCTTCAATCGGATTAGTGAATGCTTGGCGTTATTTGAAGCATTATCTACACGCTGTAAAATTTTTGGAAGCTCCAGACTTGGTACATGTGCACGTACTATCTCGCACTGCCATTCCAGCACTTTGGTTGAAGTACACGCGCAATACGCCCTACTTGGTTACCGAGCATTGGTCGAGATACTTGCCGCAGAATGTAGCTAAAGGCGCTTATCGCGGATGGCTAAGGAAAAGGTTCACCAAATTGGTCGTAAAAAATGCAAAGTGCATAACCACGGTAACTAAAAATTTGGCGAATGCCATGCAGTCATTGGGTTTGAAAAACAAATACGTTGTAACGCCCAATGTTGCCGATTGCGGCTTATTCCACCTAGAAGAAAAAACCACTCAAAAAGATTTTGATTTCGTTCATGTTTCCTGCTTCGATGAGCCGGCAAAAAACATCAAGGGAATTGTGGATGCTTTCGCGGAATATGTTCGGTTGGGATTGAAAGGGAGTCTTACCATTATCGGCGACGGACCTGATTACAAATCTGTTTTTTCTTACGCAGAAGCTACAAAACTCATAGGAAGCAGAATTTCTTTTACAGGCTTGATGGAGGGTGAGCAATTGGCATCCAGGATGCGAGAGGCAGATGCTTTGGTGATGTTCAGCAACTACGAGAATCTCCCCTGCACGATTGTAGAATCGCTTTGTTGTGGTGTGCCAGTAATTTCCACTGATGTTGGTGGCATTGCCGAGTACGTAAACAAGGAAAACGGCATTCTGATACCACCGCGAAACATTACCGAATTGGTAAATGCCATGAGGAATATGGCCACAGGTATTTACGCTAGTAAAAAGCAAGAAATCGCAAACTATGGAAGCCAACATTTTTCAATGGAATCCATATCCCAAAATTTTAAACAACATTATAGGCTTTAGTGACTAAATTTCAACCACTTAGGTAATTAACAAAATCTTAATTTTTTTTTGATTTTCAACCACACTTTTTGTCTTGGTATGTCTACATTTGCTTTTATAGTGCGACAATTCTAACTAATCCAATTAATAACCAATCAAAACCAAACAAAATGAAAAAACTGTTACTCAGTGGTTTGGCTTTAACTTTCACTTTCTCTGTTTTCGCTCAGAACAACAGGGAATCTGTGCAGTCTAGGCTGAATGAATCCACCCAGAACCAGAAGCGCCTGGTTCAGCGCCCATCTGATGCCGCAATCGTTCCAACTCGCGCCATCAACCCAACCGTTAGCTCTAACCGTGGTTCCATGGTTGAAACTGTTATCGGTCAAACTACTTACGATTTGCAATCCAACTACGGTTCAGTTGGTAATCGTGTTCACCGCAGTGCTGACGGTACTATTTCCGTTGTTTGGACCAAAGGTGATGCCCCAACCGCTTATGCTGACCGCGGTACTGGTTACAACTATTGGAATGGTTCATCTTGGGCTCCTGCTCCAACTGCTCGTCAAGAAGCTTTCCGTACAGGTTGGCCAAACATTGGTGTAACAGCCACTGGCGGTGAGGTTGTAGTTAACCACGGAACCAACCCAACCAACATTCACACTCGCGCTACCAAAGGAACTGGTGCTTGGACTTCCGTTGCACTAGGTGCAACTACAGTTACTTGGCCACGTATGGATGTTGGCGGTGCTAACGGCAACTCGGTTCACGTAATCGGAAATCCGAATGCTGCTCCTTTCTACAACTTCTATTCTCGTTCTACCGATGGTGGTGCCACTTGGGCTGACGAGAACCTTGTTCTGCCAAATTTCTCTACCTACCTTTTCGAAGGTTCAACTGATGGTTATGATATCGACTCTCGTGGTGATGTTGTTGCAATCGTAGTGGGTGGTTTCTCTGAGAGCTTGGTTCTTTACAAATCAACTGACAATGGTGCCACTTGGACTACCACTGTAATCAACGAATTCCCATTGGCTCCATATGATTACAATTTGTCTATCTCTGACGTAGACGGTGACGGCGTTGCTGACACCATCCCTACCACTGATAGCGGTATTTCTTGCGTGATCGACAACAACGGAACTGTGCACGTTGTAACTGGTAGCACCCGTATCCTTTGTGAAGTTTCTCCTGATGTTTCTTATTTCCCTGGAACAGACGGTTTGCTTTACTGGAACGAAACTATGCCTGCTGGCGACATCACCAACAACGTGATTGCATTCGTTGAAGATATCGATGGAAGCGGCGTTATCGAACTCGCTCCAAATATTGCCATCTACCAGTTCGGTCTTACCAGTATGCCTTCTTTGGGTATTGATGCAGATAACAACATTCACTTGGTGTACTCTTCTATCATCGAGAACACAACCAACGGAAATCCTGACCCAGCTGGGGAAGAGTCATTCCGTAACTCATTCTACATGTCGTCTTCTGACTTGGGAATGAACTGGTCTGCACCTGTTCGTTTGAACGGTTCTGACTTTGATGAAATGGTATGGCCAATGCTTCCAAAGAGCATCGGCAACACAGTGGATGTATTCTATTATAAAGATGGTGAGCCAGGAAACACTTTCCAGCCAACTGGAAATCCTGATGCTCCAGCTCCTTATGACGTTATCCACACACCACAGCCAAACCCATTCAGCAGCATAGCTGAAGCACCTGCTGCAACTCAGGTTTCTGTATTCCCAAACCCTGCCTCTTACAACGTACAGGTTACCTTCAACATGGCTAGCGCTCAAGCGGTATCTCTGCAGTTGGTTGACGTTCTTGGAAAAACCGCATACAACAACCAAATCAATGCTGTTGCCGGTTCCAACAACCAAACCATTAGCGTTCGCGACCTTGCTTCCGGTATCTACACCCTGAACATCGTTTCAGAAAATGGTGTTGCTACACAGAAAGTTGTTGTGAAGTAATACACTTTAAAATCACTAAAAGCCCCGTGCTATCGCACGGGGCTTTTTTTATTCCAACTGATTGCTATTTTTGAGGCAGTAACCTAAACCAAAAACCTATGAAAAAAAACCTACTGTCTATCGGTCTGCTTTTTCTGACTATGATGGCCACGGCACAAAACCGCCCCGCTCCCATCAACACCATCAAAGAGCGACTAAATCGTACCGGTCATCTTACACCGGCCAAAGTTCAAACCTATGATGTGGCTGGCGACGAAACCCCAAGCAATCGTATCAATCAAACAGTAAAAGGTCAGCCATCCAACCTGAACAAATCTTCGATGGCTCAAACATTGATCGGCGCCACTACTTATGATTTGCAATCGAATGGTTCCATCCAAAATCGAATCTATAAACTCAATGGTAATGTACATGCTGCTTGGACTGGCAGCACCGATCAAGGTGGAACATATCCCGATCGTGGAACTTGGTATAACTCCAGCAATGGCAGCTGGGGTGCTGCACCAAGTGCACGTTTAGAAACAGACCGCCGTGGATGGCCTAGTTTGATCCAATTGGCCAATGGAACCGAAGTGGTTGTTTCACACGGTTCGGTTTCTAATCCTACGGCGATTAATCGCCGTGCAACTGCAGGTGGAACCGGAGGTTGGACACAGACGCCAATCCCAGGCTTTACCACCGGACAAAACACCCTTTGGGCACGTGCTGCAGCAGGTGGTCCTGATGGAAACACCGTTCACATGATTGATATCTCCTACCCCACTGGTAACGGCGGAACCGCAGTGAACGGCTTGAACGGCTGCCTTTCCTATAGCCGATCCTTGGATGGTGGACAAAACTGGGATGTACTCCGCGTGATTCCTCCTGGTATCGATAGTACCACGTATAATGGTTTTCGTGCTGATGGCTATGCCATGGATGCCAAAGACAATGTAGTAGCCTTCATCTCGGGCAACCTGACTGATGATTGGGCGCTTTGGAAGTCGACAGACAACGGAACCACTTGGACCCGTACTGTGATTTTAGATTTCCCCTTTACCAAATATGATGATGTAACGCAAACCACTGACGTGGATGGCGATGGTGTAGCTGACACCTTGTTATCTACTGATGGATCATACGCCATATTGATTGATAACAACGGAATGGTGCACGCGTTTGGTGGCGCCATGCTGGTTCTGGATGATGATCCAGCTGCCAACATTGGCCTCTTCTTGTCAACTGATGGTCTACTTTACTGGAACGAAAGCTTCGGGTCCAACGAACCTGTTGTGATTGCTACCGCTCCTGATATCGATGGCGACGGTGTTGCTTCCTCTTTTGCAACAAACCTTGGAGGTCGTTATGGAAATGATGGAATCTGCTCCATGCCCAGTGCAGCCATTGACGCAGCAGGCAATATTTATTTAAGTTACTGCCCTTTAATTGAACTTACCGACAACGCCCTTCCTGACCCTAACAATTTCTCATTCCGCAACGTATTGTTGATGGCTTCTACCGACAATGGTGCCACATGGGGAACTTCAGTAAACATTTCGAACAGCAACTTCGATGAGGCAGTGTTTTGCGCCTTGGCCAAAAACGTAGACAACTGCGTGAGTATGATTTGGCAACAAGATGGCGCTCCCGGATATTCTGTTCCACCCAATGGACAGCATGCGATTCAAAGCAATGATATCGTTTACGATTGCATCGATCCGAACCTAGTATTGGGCATTAATGATGCATCAAACAACCCTGTAAGGTCGGTTAATGTATTCCCGAACCCAGCGTCTGATCAACTCACCATAAGCATCCAAAACGATGGGCTGAAAGAATGCCGCTTGGAAATACGCAATATCGTAGGTCAAACCGTTTGGACTTCTTTGGAGCAGAATGTGCCTGCAGGAGTGCTACGCTTGGATGTGGATGTGAAAGAACTAGCTTCAGGCATGTACACACTTCGAGTGGCAGATGATCAAAATGCCCGTACAGTGAAGTTTGTCAAGAACTGAGTTTTAGAATAGCATATAATCCTAATGTCAAGGGCCGCTCCGAGGAGCGGCCCTTGTTGTTTTATCACAATAGATCCATCAAATGATGCACCCCATGCGGTCGATGCATCTTGAATGGCTCACCATGCTGGGTTCCTATTAGCCTTCCCATTTCAAGTGCACGATAAACGATCATATCCAAAAACGCCTTACTCGAAATAGGTGTGTTTGGTTCTGAAGAGTTGGGATTATAAAACTGGGATTTGTATGCCAACATCGCCTCCATCCGCTTATCCATAAATCCAGTAATATCCACAATGAAATCGGGCTTTAATTGCCAGTCTTGCACATAATGGTATACCGACTTAGGACGCCAAGCCTCCTGCTTCACTCCATCAACCTCAGTTTCAATCTTGGGAAGTCCAGCAAGAAACGCCGATTCAGCCACCAATTTTGCAGCACGCCCATGGTCGGGATGACGGTCGTCTGTAGTATTGGCTAAGATGATTTCAGGACGGTATTTGCGTACAGCACGTATTACGGAAAGCTTGCTAGCCTCGTTAATGTCGAAGAAGCCATCCGATAAATTGAGGTTTTCGCGGGCATGTATGCCCATGATTTCGCTTGCGCGAATGCATTCCTGGTCGCGAATCTCAAAATTTCCACGAGTGCCCAGTTCTCCCCGGGTAAGGTCAACCACCCCTACCTTATGCCCTAGGGCTATATGTTTTATTAGCGTTCCTGAACAGGAAATTTCCACATCGTCTGGATGTGCGCCAAATGCCAAAATATCTAGTTTGATCATATTATGGATTACGAGAAAAAGTCAAAAAGGTTATAGCTTACTTTTGCCAAAGCCAATTACGAACAGTGAACCGACTCTTGAAACTTATCGCTTTGGAATTCAGCCACGAATTTAGGCAAAAAAACGCCTTAGCCGGGACCTTTATATACGTGTTGGCCACGGTGTTTGTGAGCTACTTGGCATTCAGAAGGATCGTGGATGTACCAACTTGGAATGCACTGTTTTGGATCATCATGCTTTTCGCAGCGGTGAATGCAGTTGCGCGAAGTTTCATGCAAGAAAGTGCAGGCGTCAGGTTGCATTATTACTTTTTAGCAAGTCCTTTAGGCGTAGTCTTTTCCCGAATCCTGTACAACTCCATGCTACTACTGTCAATAGGCCTGATCAGCTTGGCCGCGTTCCAAGTTTTTCTAGGAGGTAACATCCAGGATACGGCTGGGTTTCTGTTGGGGTTATTACTAGGAAGTTTGGGATTGGCATCCATACTTACCATGACCTCGGCCATCGCATCGAGAGCCGGTAATAGTCCTACATTAATGGCCATCCTGAGCTTTCCCGTTTTGATTCCATTCCTGATGGTACTTATTCGTTATTCAAAAAATGCCATTGATGGTATTGCATGGACCGTAAACGGCTCCTATGCCCTGGTGATGGCTGCCTTAACAGCCTTGGTATACGCACTCACGTACATACTCTTTCCCTATCTTTGGAGGGATTGAACAGGCTCCCGTTTCAGCCTTACAATCCATTAAAAAACAACACTTTGATGATCAAACATTGGTGGAAGGTTCTTTGTGCCCTGCTACTGTCCTATACCGTGGTCGCAGGATTTTTGGGCGAAGTACCCGCACTGCCCATTTTGAACGAAAGTATCCGAAATCTTTACTTTCATGTGACGATGTGGTTTTCGATGATGATTCTCTTTCTCATCAGCCTCGTTTACAGCATCCGTAATTTGGGAAATCCGACATTCCAAAGCGATACCCTAGCATTAGAAAGCGCCAAAATCGGTATGCTTTTCGGCATACTTGGATTACTTACGGGGATGGTTTGGGCCAAATTCACATGGGGAGCTTGGTGGGTAAATGATGTGAAACTGAATGGAGCCGCCGCTACCATGTTAGTTTATTCTGCCTACTTTCTTCTCAGAGGCTCATTGGATGACCCTGAAAAAAAAGCGCGTATTTCAGGCGTTTATTCGGTTTTCGCCTTTGTAATGATGTTGGTATTCATCATGGTTTTGCCTCGCATGACCGACTCTTTGCACCCTGGTGATGGCGGTAACCCCGGTTTCAATAGTTACGACTTAGATAAAAACCTTCGTCAGGTGTTTTATCCCGCAATCATTGGCTGGACGCTGCTGGGCGTTTGGCTGATGAATATCGGCTATCGCATGAAAAAACTCCAAGCGAACAAGAATCAAAATTAAAATTCGATGTCACACAAACTTACCGCCCTCATCTTTGTCTTGCTTTCGGTCCTAGACGCTAATGCCCAAGCTGTGGAAATGGCCGATGTTATGCGGTCCAACGGCAAGATATTCGTTGTGGTGGCCGTTGCCGCTACCGTAATGGCTGGCATCATTGGATTCATGGTTTATTTGGACATGCGTATTCGTAAAATGGAAAAAGCACAAAACAGTAAGCAAAATACCAAGTGATGAAAAAAACCCACATCATCGCCATAGTTGTCATCGCCATTTTGCTGGGAGTGATCGTGAGTACCATCTCCGACTCCAGCACTTACGCGTCCTTCGCCACAGCCAAGGATAATCAAGGCGACACCTATCATGTGGTAGGCAAACTGAACCGTGAAAAAGATTTCATTTACAATCCATCAGAAAATGCCAACATTTTCGGTTTCTACCTCATCGATAACGAGGGGAAAGAAATGAAAGTGTTGTACAACGATACAAAGCCTCAGGATTTTGAAAAGTCGGAACAGGTTGTTGTTATCGGAAAAGTAGTTGAAGGAGAATTCCGCGTTGCCAAAGGAGATTTGTTGATGAAATGTCCTTCCAAATACAATGGCAACCAAGGACCTCAAGGAGAATTTGTAAGGGTTCCTCAATCCTAAAAAATTATGGAAATAGCTTATTTAGGAGAGCAGCTTATCTGGGGCAAACTGGGTAATACGCTGCTTTCACTGGCATTCATTGGCGCATTATTGGGCGCGGTTGCCTATTATCTGGGATTCAAAAGACCTGATGAAGAAAAGCAGTGGAAGCTAATCGCTCGGTCAGCATTCACGCTGCATGGGCTATCTATCATCGGCATATTCGCGGTACTGTATTACCTGATTTTCAATCACCGCTTCGAATACTACTACGTGTGGCAGCACTCATCCATGGAAATGCCCATGCGATACATTTTTGCAAGCTTCTGGGAAGGTCAAGAAGGAAGCTTCTTGCTTTGGACATTCTGGCATGTGGTACTAGGTGCCATTTTACTTAGAAAAGGCGGAAGTTGGGAAGGACCTGCCATGGTAACCGTTTGCCTGGTTCAGGTATTCCTGGTTTCAATGGTTCTCGGTGTTTACATTTTCGGTCACAAAATCGGCACCAACCCCTTCACGTTGCTGCGAGAGCATCCCGATATGGCCAACCTTCCGTTTGTGCAATTTCCGGATTATTTACAACGCATAGAAGACGGCCGCGGCTTAAATCCACTCTTGCAAAACTATTGGATGGTTATACATCCTCCTGTTTTATTCTTAGGCTTCGCCTCTACCTTGATTCCTTTTGCATTTGCAATGGGTGGCATGATGACTAAACGCTATCGCGAGTGGACTTCACAGGCTACCCCTTGGTCTTTCTTTGGTGTTATGGCATTGGGAACCGGTATTTTAATGGGTGGCGCCTGGGCTTATGAAGCATTATCATTTGGAGGATTTTGGGCATGGGATCCTGTTGAAAACGCCTCTCTAGTGCCATGGATGACTTTTGTTGGAGCCGCACACGTCATGGTAATACATAAGAAAAACGGCACGACGTTATTGAGTAGCTTTCTACTTACCGTTCTCACCTTTATCCTGATTCTTTACTCCACATTCTTAACACGTAGTGGAATCCTCGGCGATACCTCCGTACACTCATTTACTGACTTGGGTATGACCGGGCAGCTGGTAATCTACATGGCCTTTTTCGTAATCATGGCACTCTGGCTTTGGTTCAGAAACCGTCACGCTTTCGTAAGCGCCGAAAAAGACGACCATTTGTATTCGCGCGAATTCTGGATGTTCATCGGCATGTTGGTTTTATTAATCGCAGGGTTGCAAATCACTTTCACCACATCCATACCTGTAATTAATAAGGTCTTCGGTACCAACATGGCACCTCCTGCAGATGTTATTGGCCATTACAACTCATGGCAAATTCCTTTTGCTATCATCATTTGCATATTGATCGGCTTCGCGCAATTCCTAAAATACAAAAGCACTCAGTCAGGTGACTTCTGGAAAAAGATCGCCCTTTCGGGGATTGCTTCCATTGTTGTCAGTGCAATAGCCGCCTACTACATACAGTTCGACCGCGTTCAATACATTCTGTTGCTATTCGCCGGCATTTTTGCATTGTTGGCAAATCTCGATTACGCTTTCAGGTTTTTAAAAGGTAAATTGGACCACACCGGGGGCTCCGTTACGCACATCGGTATGGCGTTGATTTTGGTTGGCGCACTTATATCGAATGGTAAACAGGAGGTAATAAGTAAGAACCTGCTGAATGTGGATTTGGGCAAGGATTTCCCAAATGATGAGAACATCATGCTTCATCAAGGAGATACCCTTCAAATGTCGAAATACTTCATTAGCTATACGGGCAAAGAGCGCGAAGGGGTGAACGTATATTACAATATCGAATACTTCAAACCGAATTTTGAGGCGGGCACATTGGAGCATGCTTTCACCTTGCAACCCCGTATACAGTTGAACCCCCGAATGGGAAATGTAGCCGAACCATCCACACGTCATTTTATCGACACGGACATATACACCCACATCACCTATGCCGATATGGAAAGCCTTGAAAAACCAGAGGGCGCAGGCGAATACCATGAAGCCAAAATAGATACCATCCAAGCCGGTGACACGATAGCCACTAGCAACTCCTTGGTGGCTTTCAAGTTCAAAGGAATATCTGTAGATGTTGACCGTAAGACCTTGGGATTGGAGGAGAACGACATTGCCGTTGCCGCCAAGTTGGAAATCATGGATGTGAACAACAAGGTGCGCGAA